>DAINRZ010000480.1:0-3441 GCA_036741575.1 Kapaibacterium sp. (SeqCode) | reverse complement strand
ACCTGCTGTCCGAAACGACTGAATCTATCCATTTATCGTACCCCGAATTGTTTTTCACCGTGAAATTCAGCGTACGCTTTTCTCCCGGCCAAACGGAGCCAAAATCCAGTTCATCCGGCTCTGAAGAAAGCATTGGGCTTATTATCCTGGCATTTACGGTAATATTGAAAGCGGTATCGCAAACGGTGCTCTTCAAGGTTAATGTTTCGCTGTTGCTGCCAGGGGCTAACAAATCCGGGTAACATACAACGGTTACCGTTGCGCTGTCTTTCGCACCGATATTCGCTTCATTGCCGGGCTTAATCACATAACCCGTTATACCGTTCATAGCCGATATAGTAAGAGAATCGGGGTAGGAACCTGTATTAAATATTTTAAACAGTATTTGCCTTGCCGTATCGCATTTTTCGAGAATACCGAAATCAATTGCATCTGTCTCTAATGAAATATGTGGGGTCCGGAATTCAGCCCTGGTGATTGCGTAATATTCCTTCTCTCTCGTCTTATTAACAGATTTAATCAATATAGTATCTACAAAAATACCTTCTATAGCAGATACGAATTCAATACTGAATACCAGCGAGTCGCCTTCTTTAATTAACTCAGGCAATGCAGGCAGCCCCGAAAAGGCAAAAATCCCGCCTTTAAGAAACTCTATTTGTGTAATCGATTCTTCGGAATTGCCCATGTTGATGATTTTTATCTCACGGCTGTATTTGCCCGGGCATTTAACCAACCCGAATATAACTGAATCGGGAGCAATATCGAGCCAGTTGCTGTGGCTTAGCAGTTCCAATCCCGAGCAATCAATAGCTGGGCAGAATGAATCGGCCTCGAAGCATATCTGTGAGGATGCCTTAAAATCGGATAATCCCGAAAATTCGAACTCCAGTGCCTTTTCTTCGGCAGGGCCTAATACAAAAGGGATAGGAGTGATTAATTTATGGTATAATTCCCCGATGGGAGGATTAAAATAATATGATTTTACATTAGCAGGCATATTTCCTGTATTGCGGATTATCACCTGTTTTTTAACGGTATCTACATTTGTTTGCATCGTTGCCGTTATAATTGCCGGTTCTGCTTCTATAGCAGATGATATACCCCTGCCCCTGATATTTACTAATACCGAATCGCCGCAGGCTTCATCGTATAGCTTAATAACCGCAGCATTATCGCCCATGGATATAGGGGAATAAGCAATATTAACAGTAGCCGAGTCACCGGGTTTAAGGGTCATAGGTAAGCCGATACCCGTCAAATCAGCCGAGAATTCACTACCTCCCTGTAAATTTATTTGCATGGAGGATTCCATATTACCGAGGTTTTTAATTTTGCATGGGAGAGTTACGGCAGAGCCTAAGCACACATCGCCAAAATCGATACTCGTTTCTGCCTGCAGCCTGACGGAAAGCACTTCGCCCCTGAAATCTATCCTATAGGGGTCTTTGTCGCCATTTTTTGTAGTAACGTCATTATTCCTGATGATAAGCGATGCAAGTACCTGCGAGTTGATTTTTGCGTCGTACCTGATTATAACCGAGTCTGATTCTCCCGGCTTCAGAATAATGGGATACGGTTTTTTACTCGTCCAGCCCAGGAAGCTGAATCCTTTCGAGAAGTCGTTCAGGTATGCCGTCGTTATTATCAAATCCTCGTTGCCACGGTTCGAAACCGGTATTGTATCTATAAGCGAATTAACGCAATTAAGGTCGAATCCAACTTTTTGTTCCGATTCGATTATCGGCGAAATCCCATAAACTCTGACGGTAATATATTTGTTGATTTTGCAGGGAAGCATTTTAAAGCCGAATTTTGCTTCTGCCCAGCCTGTGTCTGCCGGCTGCACCGAAAACACTGAGGGTATGTCCGTGTGAGAGTACAGCGTTGCTGGGTAATCGGACAAATACTTAATATTATTAGGCCCGTAAACGACAAAAACGCTGTTGATGGATTCATTATTCTTATCAGTTTGCCAGAGAACAGTATCCTTTACGGTTTTACCGCAGGGCACACGCCCGAAGTCGAGAAGCGTATCGCCTGGGGCAGCCGAAAGCAGGTAAGCATTGCCTTTCAGCGAAACGAGAAATTCCTTGCCGTTTATTAAGATCCTTAGTTTGCCTGTATAATTTTTCTCTTCGGTGGGGCTGAATGAAACTACGACAGGCACAGAATCGCACGAACTTACGGTAACATTCCCGTTGAGCGGTGAAACGAGCGAGAAAACACCTTCGTTGTCTTCGATAATATCTACAACGGCATTATGCTGGAAAAACGAGAGGTTTTTAAGGAATACCATACCGGTTTCTTCCAAGGGCAAACAGGCAGTGCCGAAATCCAGTTCATCCCTCGATACCAAATGTTTGTCGGGGGATAGCTTATATACTTTTGTCCCGGCTATCCATGCAGTATTGGCATTTATAAACCAGATGTCGTCCAGATGGGCCTGGTTTATTCCACAGTTTCTCAGTTCCCAGTTCCTGCCTGCATCGTTGGTATAATAGACGGCATCGTAGTCGCCGCATGCCCAGCCGGTTTCTTCGTTTATCATGAATGCGCCGAACATCTCGACGCCTGTCTTGTAGCTTCGCCATGTGCCCCCGTCGTAGAACCTCATGCCGCCGTCAGTATTACCTCCCGAGCATGTTGTGCCGGCATAGGGCACCAAAAATGAATTGCCTATGTTCGTAATCTCTTCCTGCCATATATTTGGGCCGTCCTTTTCGTAAATATTCCAGTTCTGCCCTCCGTCCATCGTTGACCAGATGAAGCCGCTGCTTGTGGCATATCCTAATCCGTTTTCGGAATAAAGAATAAGGTCGGTCAATCCGGAATAGGGTTCATTGTAGGTTTTGGCTATCCACGAAGCGCCGCCGTCGGTCGTCCGCCAGAAATACTGAGTATATGGCACCGAGCATCCTTCGCCGATAACGAGCCCGACATTATCGTTTACAAAATAACAACCCCAATAATTTACAGAATCGGCAGGGGTGATGTTAGCCCATGTAGCTCCGCCGTTAGTAGATTTCCAGATACCTTCCACACCGGAGGTATAGCCGGTAAAAAGCGACGGGAAATGGATGCTTTCCAGGTGGTTTCCGCCTGGCACCTGAGTGCCGAGCCATGTGGCCCCGCCATTGGTGGTCCTGATAACATGCCCGTTGAAACCGCACATCCAGCCGTTTTGGCCGTCGGGCAGGAAAAACACGTCGAGGTAATGGGTGCCGCTGTAGGGGGCCGGTATGTTTGTAACCTGTTCCCAGTACTGCCCATAGAGCATAGCATATTGAACAAGGCACAAAGCCAGGGCTGTTATATATTTTCTAATCATTATATCACTGTATCAATAATTCATACATTCTTAATTAAGTTTATAAACAACTCCGCCGCAAGCAACGGGTATCAAATCAAGAAATTATCGTATACCGCCATAAGTGGCGG
>DAINRZ010000479.1:0-3446 GCA_036741575.1 Kapaibacterium sp. (SeqCode) | reverse complement strand
GGAAAAAGGAGAAGTGGGCGGAGTTTATCGGCTTATTGAATACGGGTATCTACGACATTGTTATATCATCAGCTCAGTCCGATAAACAGAGTGCTGAGTTTATTAGGTCCCAACAGCCGGCTGCCAGGTTGTTCTATTCCAGGAATATGAACGATGTAATTTCGCTCGTTAAAGCTTCGGGAGTGGTTATCTCGCCCGATACATCGATTGTCCATGTTGCTTCGGCCTTTGATAAACCACTAATTGCCATGTATAACTACAGCCTGAAATTTTATCCCAAGTTCAGGCCGCTCTGCACACGGCAGATTGTTTTGCTGGCAAGGGGCGGCAGGCTGGTCAGAGATATCGAAATAGCCGAAATAGCCCGCGAAATAGAGAATAATGATTATTTCAATTCATTGCAAATTCTAATATCCTAGTAATAATATTTATTCAATTACAACTGCTGTTAGCCTTTTTGAAACAAGAGGTTGCAATATCTTGGCGCCGAAGCCAAATCATTTATATTTTTCAGGTATTTGCTCCCTGTAAAAATACCCGTCGCGAAATGCACTGAGCATTGTCTTAATCTGGCCTAAATTCCTGCATTTTGCCAGCCACTTGAAAATATACAATACCGGCCTGACTATGCGCACAGCAAAATTACCATAGAGCCTGTCGATTATTATCTGGTTCCTGGCCTGGTAATAGCTTTTCCAATCGAATTTAAATCCTTCGGGAGGATCGATTAATCTGCTGAACAGGGCTTCGGTATTAATAACTATACTGAATCCCTTTCTCTCGGCTCTTAGAAAGTATTCCGAGTCATCTCCGTAAATAAAGAAATCGAAGCGGGGCAGCCCAATCTTTTCTACGAGTTTCCTATTGAACAGAGGCCCTTCGAATGTTATTCCGGTAGCCTTCAAGGCTTTCTTTTGGAGCAAATCAGTTGATACAATCTGCTTCCAGAAACTTTTGAACGGATTGGTCATGTTGAATTCAATCGTGTCATTTAGGTAGGGGTGGTTTTTAGAAGTTAATCTTAACGGAGAAACGACAGTGTTTTCATCAGCTATTTCAAGCAACTTAACGAGAGCGTCGGGGTGGGGGACTACATCGTCGTCCATAACCCAAATCCACTCGAATCCCTGTTCAAACGCAGTTTTAATGCCTGTATATTGTCCCCCCGAACTGCCTGTATTATCCTGTGTGATAACAGTAATTCCCTCTTGTTCTTTCAACCATTCTGCCGTTCCGTCTGTAGATGAATTATTTATGACAAAAACCTTATCCGGTTTTCTTGACTGGTTCAAAACGGCCGGCAAAACACTGCGTAGCAGCCCCAGCCGGTTGAATGTTACTAAGCAAGCAGCCACACTGCCTTCTTTCATATTTCTACCCTGAACATACTTTTATCTCCCTTATTCAATACATAATCCCTGAAAATTGTTGTACCATCCTTGTGAGACGGCAACGGCAGCAACTCCATGCATCTCTCGTATTTTACCCACTCAAAATCAGAATGCTCTGCCGACAACCGGATCTCTGTGCAGCAATCGAAAATGGCCCCAAAAACCGGCGATGAATTAATTAAATCATTTTTTGAGTCGAAAAAATGTGCGATATATGGCAGTACCCACAGTATATCCGGTTTAATGCCTGTTTCTTCGGCAATTTCCCTTTGTGCCGTATCCAACGATGTTTCATCGTTTTCGGCAGTGCCTGTAACGACCTGCCAAATCCCGGGATACAGTGGATTGTTGGGCGCCCTTCTAAGCAGCAGGTATTCGTATTCCCCAGCCGGTTTGTTATACCTGGCAATATGAGCCTGTATGGTATTGGATATAAATCCGGCCATCAGATGTATTCTTCCAAAAATGAAACAAGGTTACTGCCGTCTGCCTGCCAATTATATTTTCTATATGCAGCCGTGAGCGCATTTTCCGACATAGATTTCAAATCATAATTATTGATGTTTAAAATTACTTCAGTTATTGCTTCTGTGTTTGTACAATCCACAAGAATACCTGCTTTTGTCTCCTCCAATAATCTCTTGAAAGGTTTTGTTTCAGAGAGAATGACAGGCTTTCCGGCTGCTAAAAAATCAAATACTTTATTGTGCAGGGTAGTATTATTAAAATCGCTTGTCTGGTAGGGCAATATCCCTATGTCCAATGAGCCTACGATTTTCGGGATATCAGCAAAGTCGTACCTGCCTGTGAGTTTAATTCTTTCGGGGCAATGCGAGCGGTTTATCATATCCTCCAGAATACCAAAATATTCACCAGCCCCATAAAGATGCAATTCGATATCGCGATCGATTTTAGCTGCCTCGATAAATGCCGCTATAAAACTTTCTATTCTCTTGTCGCCCGTCACATTGCCGTGATGCCCAAAGATATTTGCTTTGCCGGCTTTTCTCTTATTTGGCTGGAATAATCCGGGAAGTGGGGTATTATGCACTACCGTTGTTTTTTCTATTGGATAGCCATACAGGGCAGCCAGCCTGTCGCTTTGCTCCCTGCACACCGTTATTATGCCGTCCATTTCAGGGACACAGTGTGCTTCCACTTTTTCTGGTATATCCAGGTGATGTACAAATAGTCTTTTGATGAAGCTGTCTTTGTATTTTTTCCATTCTTTCATTGCAGCGGGGTAATTCTCGGCCATGTCCATAATTACGGGAATCCCGAATTTCTTTCCTGCAGCGGCAGCCGCACCGGCAAGCATTATTTCCCGCGGCATTATAATATTAGGTTTTATTTGCCTTACTGCATTTTCAATTGCATTTTTCCATACAGGATTGAAAGAAACAGGTTCAGTCCGAATCGGGCTTTTGCCTTTACCGGCTGTTATCACCTTTGCATTCCCGGTCTGCTCGGGGAATTCGAATCCTGCTTTCCACCTTGCAAGCAAATAGATTTCGTATCCAGCAGATGAAAGGGAATGGAAGAACTTGTCGAACCTGACGTCCCACAGGGTATGCTCTTTCCAGATATATAACAGCTTTTTCAATACTTTTTTATACTTTACAGATTTTATAATTTTCAAAACTAAGAAAATAATACCTCATTTCGAATATTTGGGGCTAACCTGTTTCTGATAATACACCCGAAATGGATATTATTGAGCAATACATTTCTTTATGCAGCCTGATTATTTTCATTCATCTTAAATAATAATCCTTCCTGATTTAAAAATATTAGCCCCGCCTAACATATTATTTAGCCATTTTCGCCCGAAAAAACGCGATTTCGGTAAAATTCCGGTAAACTTTTTCCAGGCCTGGTTTCCGCTATTTTCTTCTGAAATACGATGTCCATTGTTTATCACACTCAATTCGTCATTCGTAATCAGCAATTCGTAATTAGCTCCGTTAGCCTCGCCTAACATATTATTTAGCCATTTTTGTCCGAAAAAACGCGATTTCGGTAAAATTCCGGTAAACTTTTTCCAGGCTTGGTTTC
>DAINRZ010000478.1:0-3456 GCA_036741575.1 Kapaibacterium sp. (SeqCode) | reverse complement strand
TCTGTAATATTATACTTAATCATATAATCATTGGTTTTTATTTCCGAATTATCACGAAAGGATATCAAAGCGTCTAATTGTCTCTCGTTAAGTTTGTAGTTCAGCAAAAATGCTTTATTATAAATGTCCTTGAACAAAGTTACGGAAAAACCGTCGCCAACTAATTCAAATAAAGGTTCGGGCAAATTCATTTTTTTGCATTCCTCAAGGATTTTCAAAGTTCCTCTGCCCCAAGCTTCAATCAATCCGCCTTTGAAACAGACATCAGCTATCCTTGGATTTGCTGGTATTGACGGATGCTTAGTTTTAAGAGTTTCCAGACTAAAGCCATCGGGCAACTTTCCTTCATTCCAAAAAACTATCCTATCGTTAAAAACGCTTATAAGAACAGGCGATGAGTAATATGTTCTGTGAATAATTGCGTTCAATAATATTTCCCTGATTGCCTCGAACGGATACTCAGGCTTTTCGATTCGCTGCAGCCTGTCGTATTCAATAAGTGAATGCATATATTTCTTTTCCAGAACATCTATTGCCCTATCCGCTATTCTAATAATGTCCCCTTCAATAATATCCTGGTACATCAAATCGGTGTTAGAATTTCCGAATCTTCCAATTTTATAAATGCAGAAATATAGAAATCCCTGGGATTGGAACCGAAAAGTAGTATAGCCGCCCTTTTCAGGAAATTATCTTTTGTAAGGCGCAAGTTCCCCAAAATGCTATAAATATTTTCGCCTACTATAAAAGGCAGCCGATTGCTTTTGACCGCTCCCGTAATAAAAAATTTCACCGATTCTTCATCGATATCGGCAATAGAAGTGCCTATCTCTGAGACATCGTCCCAAGATTTACCAGATTTCCTAAGTAAAAAATCATTTAATGCCTGCCCTCTTAATATTTGCTTCGTCGAACCGGTTCTGTAATGATATTCTCCCTTGTACGAAATCCCGACGGCTTGCGGGGCAATAGCAATTTCAATATAGTATTTTTCATCCTTTTCCTGAAGATTTACATCGCAAATAATTCCCAGATGTGATTGTATTTTATTCGGAATATCTTCCATCAACCTTTCGTAATTTTTAATCCCGGTTATTGTTCCGTCATCTTCTATCCCAATAAAGACTTTACCTCCTTTAGCATTCGCAAAACCGCAAATCCAGCCAAGGTATTCATCTTTCCATGACACTTTCCATTCGATATTCTGATTTTCAGGCATTTAAAGTATGTATAAATTTATTCAACACTATTCAAATAACATTGCTTCAATTTAGCAAAATTTTCAAACTATATTTAAGAAATATTAATTAGAATATCACTATGCGTTTGCCGCCATTTAATATACTATGGTTTTAGTAATCTCGTTCTGTCTAAGAGTTTATAAAGAAAATTCCAGCCGCCGTCCTGTTCTTCATGTCGCTGAAAGTCATGCGTACGTTACCAAAATTGTCCATATGTTCAATGAATTTGTAACGCAACGCACGTAAAAACATTGTAGTATCCGGCGGGGTAATATTCTTAAATGATATTTTCTTATAATTCGTTGTAATAAATTTATTGTTTGTTATGGCTATTACTAATAGAAATATTGAAAAAGCTATAGAGCTTGCGCAAAAGTACGGAGCTACGAAGTTACTTCTGTTTGGAAGCGCATTAAGTGACCCGGAAAATGCTCAAGACCTTGATTTGGGAGTCGAGGGTATCCAGGGTTTGAAATTTTTTGAGTTTGGTGGAATCCTTGAAACATTGATTAATGCCCGGGTTGATATTGTAGATTTATCAATAAACAGTAGATTTGTAAGCCATATTAAGAAAGTTGGGAAATATATTTATGACAGCTCTCGAAGCATTAATTGAAGAAGTAAATGCTGAGTTCTCATTCCTTGAAGAAACAAAAAATCAGGTGCATGAACTTTTGCAAATAGTAGGTGGAAGATCGCCCGGAAATATTGAAATTGCTGCTGCTAATCAATATTTATCGCAATTCTACAATGGCATTGAAAATGTTTTGAAGAGAATAATAAAATTTGTTAATCTGCCACTGATACGCAATGATAACTGGCATATCGAATTGCTAAATTACTTTTATAACAATCCCAGCTCCCCAAAAATCCATTTGTTTGACAGAAATAATTATGAAGTTCTAAACACATACAGAAAGATACGGCATGTAGTAAGGCAGGGGTACAATTTCCAAATGGACTGGGATAAGCTTTCGATAGCGATGGAAAACATACCAAAGTATTTAACGGAATTTAAAATAAAAATTCTGAATTTCGTTGATTCTATAGAGAAATAGTATAAATCGTACCTGTCCGGCTTCAGCATGCCATAGGGGTAGTAATCGTACACCGTAAGGGAGTCGAGGTAGAATATGCCGGTTGCCGTCCTGTTCTTCATGTCGCTGTAAGTCATGCGTACATTACCCAAATGGTCCTTGTGTTCATAGAATTTTTGACGCAACGCCCGTAAAATCATTGTAGTGTCCGGCGCAGAAATATCGTGCTGAAGGTATTGCTTCGGCGTCACCTTGCCGAACCTGTCGTGGCCCTGCGCCCCGTAGATCTGCCATGTGTGCTTCTTGAGCTGTTTGATTGAGCGGGGAAATCAGTACTGCGAAAAAAAATATATGAGTTCCTGAATCGTTGACTAAATGTTATGATTGAAAGGGTTCAATATTGGGTTGAGGTATCCGAATACGATTTGGACACCGCCGAAGCTATGCTGTTAAGCAAAAGGTACCTCTATGTCGGTTTCATGTGCCATCAGTCTGTCGAAAAAATACTGAAAGCATATTATTGTTCAAAGTTTAGCGGCCAGCCGCCTTTTACTCATGGATTATTGCTTTTGGCCGAAAAGTCGGGTTTAATTGAAGAATTAACCGACGAAATTACCGAGTTTATCGATACCCTGCAACCGCTTAATATCGAAGCAAGATACCCCTCTGATAAAGAAGCTTTGCTGGGATATTTAACCCCGGAAAAATGCCGTGATATTCTGGATAACACAAAGGAAGTAATTCAATGGATAAAGACGAGGTTATAAAAAAGCTGAGAGAATATAAACTGCTACTTAAGCAGCATTTCGATTTGGACAGGTTGATACTGTTCGGGTCGTACTCGCAGGGCAGGCAGACGGAAGACAGCGATATTGATGTGGCGGTTATCGTCAATAATATCGATGCCGGTTATTCCGAATACACACCCCTGCTGTGGAAACTAAGAAGGAAAATCGATATCAGGATAGAACCGGTTCTTTTCAGGAAAGATACCGACAGGAGCGGTTTCCTGAGCTATATAACCGAAAACGGTATTGTAATAGAATAGAGGTAGAATATGCCCGTTGCCGTCCTGTTCTTCATGTCGCTGAAAGTCATGCGTACGTTACCCAAATGGTCTTTATGTTCATAGAATTTTTGACGCAACGCCCGTAAAATCATTGTAGTGTCCGGCGCAG
>DAINRZ010000477.1:0-3458 GCA_036741575.1 Kapaibacterium sp. (SeqCode) | reverse complement strand
TACCTGGATATCTGATGTTATTGTCCAGTCTTACCTGAACATGCACTACTTTGGTCATGCCCAAGCGATAGAGGTATGGCACGAAGGTCAGCTTGCAGGCGGGCTTTACGGCGTAACTATTGGCGGCGCCTTTTTCGGGGAGTCAATGTTTTCAAATATCAGCAATGCATCCAAGGTTGGATTTTTCCATCTTGTGGAAAGATTGAAAAAACTTGGCTTCGTTTTGCTTGATACCCAGTACATCAATGAACATACTTTTATGCTCGGGGCGGTTGAAATCCCAAAAGCATTGTATATGAGAATCCTAAAAGAGGCTATCGACCTTCCGGTTAGTTTCAGGCAGTGAGAATTAAAAGAAAATTTAATTATAAAAAGTTTGAAATTATCTAAATAAAGCATATTTTTATCTATTATTATTAATATAATATTAAAGTTAAGATTTTATGCTTAGAACAAAACATAAGCTTATAGTAATTTTAGTATCAATTTTGTTGGCCGCCGGGGGTTGCAAAGTCATCGAACTACCCCCAAAATCAGTTGTATGCCCGGTCAAGACACAATATTGCCATCCCAACAGATGGAGCGGGTATTTTATCGATACTTCAAAAGCTTACAGGGAAGTAGCCGACTGGTATTACTCAATAGAACCCCTGAGAGGGATTAATTCCCCCGAAGACGAATGGGCGCTGTCGTTTATTAATACCAAAAAGGCAGTACTCACATTTACGGATATGGATATGAACAGGGTAATGATGGTGAGGCTTCCCCGCGAAGACAGGGCCGTCACCGAATCGGGTATCGGCCTGCCGTTTGACGGCAATATCGGAGCTTTCTCCATCAGGGGCAATAATGTTGTACTGGCGGCATCGACAAACGACGAAGTACTCGGCAATTCTAACATTTACACTGCAAGATTAAACGACAACCTGCTGGCAGAAACCCTGCCGCTTGCAGATAATATACATGAAAGCATTCTATCCTGGGAATCCCATCCAGCCCAATCCCCCAATGGCAACGTAGTGTTCTTTGCTTCGGACAGGTTCCATGGCACAGGCGAAATCGATTTATGGTTTACAGTAAGGGTGCCGGGCGTAGGTTGGTCCGATCCCATTAACTGCGGAGAAAATATTAATTCCTCGTGCGACGAACTGACACCATTCGTATCCTTTAACGGCAAAACCCTGATATTTGCTTCTTCCGGATTCGAAACCGTTGGCGGCTATGACCTTTTCACATCCGAAATTTCGGACGAATTCTGGACTCTAGCTGAAAAAGGCAGGATTGATGAATTGAAGAATCCATCCAAATTTTTCTCGCCGGCAAAGAATTTGCGTGCTCCGATTAATACCAGGGCCGACGAATTGTTCCCATCGGCTCCGGGCGATTACGAAGACCTTATGTACTATAGCTCAAACCAGGCAGAAACAAAAAACAGAAGCATACTCTCTAAAAGAGGCGGATTTGACATTTATGTTTTAAAGAAAATCAGAAAATATATCGCTACAAAAGATAGTGTTATTATCAAGAATCCTGAGTTCGACATCGATATGGATATCGTTGATAACACGCAGTTCGATTTCGACCTTAACTTTAATAATTATATTTTCAGGGGCCAAATATTCAATGCCAGGACAAACCAGCCGGCGAAGAACGGTGAATTAATAATAAAGGAACTAAAAACCAAGTCGCCTACCTTCGTGGAAAAAGTGCTGAAAGACACTACCGGTAAATACATTATCGTAGAAAGAGTGAAAGACAAGGAGTACCTGGTTACCACGCGGGATATTGAACTGGAAAAAGAAACTTTTGTTATCATTAAAGATAAAGATACAGTTATTGTAGTAAAAGCTGACGCCGAAGGCAAGTATAACGTAGAACTCGAAAAAGACAGGGAATTCGAGATTACCGCCCAGGCACAGGATTTGTTTTTCGAATCTTTCAAGCTGAGAGTGGAAAACGAAGATACAACGGCAAAAATCGTATATGAATTCCAGATACCCGAAAGGCTGGAACTAAGAGTAAACTTTCCAAGCGGGGTATATGACGAACCCTATAAATTCACCCTCGACAGCAATGGCATAGAAACAAACAGGACATGGCAGGAAGAATTGGACCTTCTGGCTAAAAACATTATCAGCCAGATAGGTAGCTTTACTAAAGTGATTTTCATAGGGCATACCGACGAGGTAGGATCCGAAAGCTCAAACCTTGTTTTGGGCCAAAACAGGGTTGATTTCGTTGTGGCAGAATTACGCAAGAGGGGCGTGCCTGCCGAATTAATGGAAGCAAGGTCTGCCGGCGAAACAATGCCGCTGAAACGTAAGCCGGGAGAGGGCAAAGATATGTATTGGAAGCGTTGCCGGCGAGTAGATATCCAAAAAATCTGAAAGATGAATTATGTTCAAAGACATGAATCCTTTTAAGTTCTTAATAATTTTGACTGCTTCGGCGGCAGTATTCCTTATTGTGCTAATGATATATGTTTATGATACTGTTTCATCGAACCTGCCTTCGCTCGAGCAATTGGAGAATCCCCCGCAAAACCTGGCCACAAAAGTTATTTCAGCAGACGGCACAGTACTCGACCATTTTTTTATCGAAAGAAGGCTCAACCTACCCTACGATAGTATCCCGAAAGATTTTATTAATGCTTTGATAGCGACCGAAGACCGTACTTTTTACAGCCACTGGGGGGTGCACCTGAAGCGGGTAATCAACTCATTTGTAAAAAGAATATTTATGGGCCGCAACGAGGGAGCTTCCACGATTACTATGCAACTGGCCAGGAATCTTTTCCTGACACAAGAACAATCGATGAAAAGGAAAATCCGGGAAACATTTATTGCAATACAAATCGAAAAGAATTATTCTAAGCGCGAAATACTCGAAATGTATGCCAATACTGTGATTTTCGGGCGCGGAGCCTACGGTATCCAAGTGGCTGCAAAGACTTATTTCAATAAAAGCCCGATGCAGCTGACTACCTCCGAATGTGCCTATTTAGTTGGAACATTAAAAAATCCTGAAAGATACAACGGGCTTCGAAACCTGAAATTCGCAATCGACAGGCGGAATACAGTACTTGAATTAATGCTAGATGAAGGATACCTGACGAAAGAACAATTTGAAAAAGCTAAATCTGACCCTCTGATAATCGATAAAGGGGCATTTTATGGAGCCAGGACAACATATATAGCGCCTCATTTCGTCGAAATGGTAGGTAAACTTATCAAGTCCAACAGCGAAGAATTTGCTGCCCTTAAAGGTTACGACTTATACAGGGACGGTTTGACCATTTATACTACCTTAAATGCACGTATCCAGAGGTATATAGAGAAAGCTGCCTCCGAGCATTTTGGCAGATATCAGAAAATATTCAACAAATCATTTTCTTGGGCAAAAAATTCAGAATGACTATGATATAGAGGAAGAAAAGAGAGTCAAAAAAAATGAATTCA
>DAINRZ010000476.1:0-3469 GCA_036741575.1 Kapaibacterium sp. (SeqCode) | reverse complement strand
CGGATTTGCAAGGGAGCAAGCTCCCTTGTTGCATGAATATGTGTTATCAACAATGGGGCTTGCCCCATTGACAGAGAAAATTACCCACAGTTACCGATATAGAACCGAATATAATTAATTTTGCAGTTCAACTTTTTCTCTTAACCATTAATTTTATAATCATTTTTATGGGCTATTTGTTATATTTATTTTTTAATGAATTTACTATTTTTCTCATAGTTTTCAGCGTTAATCGGAGAAGGGATGAATTATAAAACTATACCCGAAGCATTTATAAAGGTTTGTGAAAAATACGGCGACCGGAAACCGGCTTATATGTTCAAGAAGGACGGTAAGTATGTTGCCCTGACTTATTCTTCGCTCAGGGAAAGCGTCGAAAGTTTTGCCTCGGGGCTGCTCAGGATGGGTATCGGCAAAGGCGACAGGGTGGGCATTATATCGGAGAACAGGATAGAATGGATTGTAGCCGACTTTGCAATCACTGCCATAGGCGCTGTCGGTGTGCCGATTTTCCCGACTCACACCGCCAAACAGGAGGAGTATATATTCAATAACTGCGAAGCAAAAGCCATTGTAGTTTCGAACAGCTATCAGCTTAAGAAGCTGGCCGAAGTGAGAGATAACATTCCTTCGCTGAAGAGCATCATCGTGATGAATAAAGATTTCGTTACCGACGATAAGTCGGTCGTATCTATGTCCGATACAATCAACGACGGCAATGCCTACTTGGCCCCGGGCGAGCGCAGGGAGAAAATTACTGAATTGGCCCTGTCGGTCAGGCCCGACGACCTGCTAACCCTGATTTATACCAGCGGTACTACCGGCAATCCTAAAGGAGTAATGCTGACAAACGAAAATATTTGTGCAAATATTAGCCAGATTACTGATACAGGCCTGATTCTGGAACAAGACCTATTATTGTCATTCCTGCCGTTATGCCACGCCTACGAGCGCACAACCGGATATTATTCAGCCTTTGCCATAGGTTCAGTCGTAGCGCTTGCCGAATCTATCGAATCCGTAGGGGCTAATATTGTAGAAGTGAAGCCGACACTAATGACGACTGTCCCCAGGCTGCTCGAGATTATTAAGAGGAAGATTCTTACTAACATAGAGAAAGAAAGCAAGGCTAAGAGGAAAATATTTTACTGGGCGATGGACATAGCCCGGAAGTACCTTGATGCAACAGAAAAAAATATTGTAACAATTCCGCTAAAGGCAAAATACCAGATTGCAGACAAACTGGTTTATTCGAAAATCAAGGAAAAGACCGGAGGCCGGCTGAAGAAATTTGTCTCCGGCGGTGCAGCCCTGCCCGAAGACGTTGGAAAATTCTTTCACGGGATAGGATTGCTCGTGCTCGAAGGGTACGGGCTGACCGAAGCCTCGCCCGTTGTGTCCGTCAACAGGATAGAATCGCACGAAATAGGCACTATCGGGCCGCCTTTGCCTAATGTCGAAGTAAAAATTGCGCACGATGGCGAAATACTCGTGCGCGGCAAAAATGTAATGAAGGGCTACTGGAACGACCCCAAAGCAACAGCCGAGTGCATAGATACTGATGGCTGGCTTTATTCGGGAGATATCGGCAGGTTCACCGAAAAAGGCAATATTAAAATCACCGACAGGAAAAAGAATATCATAGTAAGCAGCGGTGGCAAAAACATAGCCCCGCAGCCAATAGAAAATGTGCTAAGCCAGAGCGCCTATATAGAACATGTACTCCTCGTTGGCGACCGCAGGGAATATATCACTGCCCTGATTACGCCCGACTACGAGCAGTTGAAAATCCTGGCAGCAAATCTTGGAATCACTTACGAGAATGAATCGGAGCTTATAACTAACGATAAGATTGTGGGAGCAATTAAGGGGGACATTGATAAGCTGCAAAAGGACCATGCAAAATACGAAAGGGTGCGCAAATTCAAGCTGCTGTCGCAACCCTTCTCAGTAGAAAACGGCGAACTGACGCCCAAACTAAGCGTTAGGCGCCATGTAGTAGAAAACAAATATTCCGATTTTATCGAGGAAATGTACAGTAATTAATTCTTAGCTTTAATCAGGCCTTCGCACAGCCATTCGGCTATTGCCTGGCGGTTGCCCTTTTCTATCAGCCTGTACTGGTTCTTGCTGTTCTGAATATTGCCCAGCTCAATATAAAGCCCCGTGGGCTGCGTTTCGCGGAGCATATGCAGGTTGCGCGAAGTAACGGTTCCCTTATAGCCTCTGCCCGGCTGGTGTTTGTCGTATTTGTTTTTAATAGTCTTAAGCACAGTTTCGGCTACTTTCTGCCCCTTGGAATTGCCCGGCTTGTAATAAAAGAAAATATCTATAAGGTCGTTGTTGCCGCGGGAATCCACATGTATGCAAACGAGCTGGTGCACCCTGCCATCGCTCCGGTTTTCCTCGTAGAGGTTGTTGACGATTGAAGCGCGCTTGCGCAGCCGTTTCACATTATCCAGGTCGATTTCCACATTGCCGATGTAAATCTCGTCGTTGTCGCATTTCAGGTACTTTTCGTCGCGAATGCCGTCGTTGGGGTCGCGCACGATTATAAAAACAGTAGCTCCATGCTCGATAAGGCAGCGTGCCAGGCGTAGCGTTACGTCGTATGCGTATTCGTCTTCGCACAATTGGTTATTGTCTTTGTAGCCTATGGCCCCGGGGTCGGGCCCGCCGTGGCCTGCGTCCAAGTAATAACAGCAGCCTTCCAGGGCATCGCTTTTTATTGTCACATCGTCGTAGCCGCTGCCGAATATTTCGTATTTACGGCCGGATTTCTCCCTGCCGCCGTCATCTGTTTCTTCAGTCTGTTCTCTTTCCGTTTGTGGTTCCTTATCGGCAGGTTTTTCGGTTTCGGGTTTTACTTCCTTTTCTGTCTTTTTAATTGCATCGAATCCGAACATAGGCACCCAGAGCTCCAGGTTGGTCCTGTAGTCGCCCTGTTTCAGCCCTTGTTTCTGCAATTCGAGGTTATAATCCTGAATTTTCTTAGCTTTGTCGAAATCGTCGATACCCAGTGTAGTCCTGATGCTTTTTTTGTTGTATTTGTAAATCCTGACCGGCAGGTAGTATTCCCTTCCCGTAATAAGGCCGCCTTTTTTTGTGAATCTGCCTTTGTTGAGCTCCCTGAACTTATTCATGTAAGACTTGCCTGCAGGCAGCAGGTACCTTTGCAGCAGGGTGCCCACGCCGTCGCCTTCGCGCGGTTTCACCCGTGCATATTCCTTATCCTGGCCTGCAAGAGCAACAGGTAATGCAAGCAGGAAAAAAACAATTATAAATCTATTCATATTATTTCAAAATAATTTTTCCTCAAATGCCATCCCCCGATTAGCAAGATAATAAAATGAATGAAAATTTGTGTGATAAATAATAAACTTGCAGAAATATTTCCGAAAAAAATGTATTAATATATTTGGATTATTCAAAATTGTTTTTTAAATTTAAACTGAGTTAAGGAAATATA
>DAINRZ010000475.1:0-3472 GCA_036741575.1 Kapaibacterium sp. (SeqCode) | reverse complement strand
TTGTCGGAAGCTCAATCCTTCGAAATATATGAATACCCGATATGGCTGCGCGGATTGTTCTTCTTAGACTCCTTCCGCTTCTATCTGTTCAATGCTGTCGCGCCAGTGGATTTGGCAGCATCCTATGGCAGGACGCCCGAGTACGTGCAGCAAAACCCGCTGTTTTATTATTCAGGCGCAGCGCTGCTGTTAATTATTGGGCTTTTGGTATGGAAGCGCAAATCGGCACGCAATTACCTGATAGCATTAGCTGTTTTTATACTCGGTTTCCTTCCGGTATCGGGCCTGGCGCCATTTTATTACCAGTTTTGGTCGTTGACGGCAGACCGTTATGCTTATATTTCCATGATTGGTTTTGCCCTTTGCATGCCTGCCCTTGCGCTTCATGCAGACAGGCCCAAGCTTATAGCGCCGCTGGCGGTTTTATTACTGGGTGCCTATTTCTATCTTGGTACCGGGCAGCTGCCTTCGTGGCAGAATGGTCAAACAATGTGGGGCAGGGTAATCGAATTGTACCCGGAAAGGTCGGCAGCGCCTTATTCTTCGAGGGGGATTCATTTGATAGAAACGGGTAAACCTCAATTAGCCCTGGCAGACTTCAACAAAGCGCTCGAGCTGGATTCGGCTTACCCTGAAATATACCTGAACCGCGGCAACGCTTTTTTTGATTTGAATATCTACGACAGCGCTGTTGCCGATTATACAAAGTCCATTAAGTCAGATAAAGCAGACCCTTCGAAAGCTTACATAAACCGGGCCAAGGCTAATTCGGCTCTCGGAAAATTCGACTGGGCACTAAAGGACTATACAATGGCTCTAAAACACAAACCCGAGGACGTTTATGCAGTCTATTCGGACAGGGGGATTGTATTCGCCCAGTTAGGGCTATTGGACGAAGCAATAGCGGATTTCAGGAATGCCCTGGAAATCAACCCGCGCAGCAGGATAGCCTACGAAAACCTGCAATATGCGCAAATGCTGAAGCAAAAAACGGCAGAGATAAACACAGACACAACGAAAGCGCCCGAATTAAAAAAATAATTTGCACAGAATAAAAATATTTCATAATTTTGTAGTCTTGAAATATTCCTGAGTAGCTCAGCTGGTTAGAGCATCTGACTGTTAATCAGAGGGTCGGGGGTTCAAGTCCCTCCTCAGGAGCCAGCTTTTAGGCCTCGATGAAGTTAGTTTATCGGGGTTTTTTTATAATTTAATTATTTTACTCAACATTTTGCCATTTTCAAGTAAAAAATGTCATAAATTAAATTCTCAGTTGGCGCCGTCGGGTTTGCCGGGAGGCGTCTGCCATTGCTTCGCCGTCACCAACTGTTAATAGCAGAGCCTTCTTACTATTTCTATCATCTTCCATTTCTTGTCTTAGTTCGTTGGCTAGCGATTCACTTTCATCTCGATCACCTGCGTAGTTTTCCTGCACCTCATCCTCTTTCCCCTTCTCTCCCTCCGGGGATAGGCCCGACGGGTCTTTGAAGCTTATCGGATTATTATTACAATAATGGTAAGGCGTTTTGTCGGGGAAAGACTCATACAAGGGATCGACAGATAAGAAGCGGCCTGAAAGCGGGTCATATTGCCGCGCGCCCATAGCAAAGTAACGGCTTTCTTCTTCCCGTTCCTGGGCGGCGTAGCCTATACGCGATTCACCCTCGGCGTTCAGGGTGTCACCGAATGGCTTGTAGTCGAAGTGTTCGGTTGCTATGTCCTGGCCTTTCACAGATACATTAAGCCGCACCGAGCCTATATTATCCATAGCATTGAACTGCTTTGTATTGTCAGGTAATGTAACCAGCGTACCTCCTAACGATATATACGATTCATTATACATATACACCCTCCTTCCCATGTGGCCGGAACTGTCCTCGTGGGCCGCCTGCACGCCCTTGTAAACGGCAAGCTGCTCGCCGCCGGCGCCCAGCAGGTAGTATGTCCAGCCGTAGTAGTTGTAGCTGTCTCCATTTATACTGTCGCCTTTAGTATTATAATACAGCCGCTTTTGCTCCCTGCCGCTAAGATTAATTACAAAAAATTATTCCAGATATTTTAAAATATAAGTTAGTTTTTCTTTGACTTCTTCATAAGTTTCATAATATTTATTACTATCAATTTCATACAAAATAATATCTCCATTTTCAGGTTGTACGCCAAAATAGTATTCTTCTTTTAAATTATTTATTAGCTTAAGATAATAGAACCTTCCTTTATATGGAAATGTACATGAAAAATATGGTGATAAAGAAGCCTGACCATAATTTATTTTTGAAATAAGCTTTGAGTTAATTACTTTCAGATCAACCTTGATGTCGATATTTTTCTCCAGTAAAACAGAATCTTTGTCGAGTATATTATATTTCCCCTTAAGATATTGATTTCGCCAGTCATTTCATTCACAACTAATTGGATCGTATAATGGGTATTCACTTGGAGTATTATCGAACCATCTGCTTGTGTATGGGATTGTATCACTTTTCATTTTCGATCTAATAACCCGCTTAAGAGCAGTTTCTGTTTTTTCTATTTTATAGTATTTACTTTCCAAATATTTCGTATGTTCGTCCAGGTTTAATTCTAGGCCTGTCCAACATTCAAGCCGAGAATCCAGTTTCATGCCTAAACTTGTTTTTATTCTTATAACCCTAAGCTTTGTCGATATTACTTCATACTTGAAAATATTAGCAGCACCTGGGAAAAAATTAAATATAATTCTATCATTTTTTTGAAATACAATTGCTCTAATTGGTATGAGATTTTTATTTATTTTATAGCTTCTATTTCTATTGCCTAATTCTTTTACATATTTTGTAGGCAGGTATATTTCTTTTAAATGTTTTGGTTGTGAATTACCTTGAAATTGCATTATATTAATCAATACACCAAAAAATATTAATTTAAATTTATGTTTCATTTTCTTTACTTTCCTAAAATTTTAATTCCCAAAAATAGACTGTTTTCACTATTTTATCACCCTGTCTATAAAATGATCTGTTGAGCTTTAGGTATATTCCTCGATCCAATATTTCAATATGGTTGCAATCTGCTTTTTTAAATGGTATTTCCAAGTAAATTCCACTTTTCTTATTATTACAAATATTTCTAAATTCAGCAGCTGTATACTTCACAGGTTCACAATAATTTTCTGTTAGCCAATTCCCGAAAGCAATGGCTCCCCTTGGTAAGCCTGTTGCTAGTTCAGCTAATTTTTCTGGGGGAGTCCCATTTTTTTCACTAATTTTGTAAGTGTCATCACTGTACTGCACCAGCGTAAAATGAACAAAAGGTATCAAAAAAACGTGTAATAAATTTGAGTTTTTTAAGGCATAAATAACCGGAATAATCAATTTAAAAGAGGCTGGCTTTATTCCAACCTCCAGACCATTCCAGTCAACCGGATTATTCCTGGCACCTGTTTTCCGCAATGCAGCACCCTAGAAATATTTTAGAATTATCTTGTATAGAT
>DAINRZ010000474.1:0-3480 GCA_036741575.1 Kapaibacterium sp. (SeqCode) | reverse complement strand
TAGTACCTGAAATAATTGGTAATGAATTAAATTTTGTTGTAGCAATACTAATAGGCATAGCTTTCGGATTTATTCTCGAACAGGCAGGTTTCTCTACGTCGAAAAAATTGGTGGGATTATTCTATGGGTACGACTTTACCGTTCTCAGGGTATTCTTTACTGCGGGAGTTACCGCTATGTTAGGCGTTGTTGCTCTCAACCATTTCGGCCTGCTGGATGTATCTCTGATTTACATTAATCCAACATTCCTTTGGTCGGCAATCATTGGAGGATTTATCATGGGCCTTGGTTTTGTAATAGGCGGCTTCTGCCCGGGCACAAGCGTTTGCGCAGCGGCAATAGGCAAGATCGATGCAATGATTTTCATTGCTGGCGGCGCTCTGGGTGTGTTTATATTCGGCGAAGGCTATCCTTTGTGGGAAGATTTGTATAAAGCCGGAGATATGGGAAATATCAGGATATTCGAGCAACTCGGGATTTCGCAGGCACTTTTTGCCTTCGGCCTAACGTTTGTAGCTGTTTTTGCTTTCTGGTTTACTGCAAAAATTGAAAGCAGGGTTAGCGGCAGGACGTCTCAGGAGTTCAGGTCGAAACCTCTTTATGCAGGGCTGGCGCTGATAGCCATAGTTATCGGATTGTCCTCATTTATTATGCCCGACAGGCGGGAATATATGACTGGTAAAATCAGCGATGGTGAATTTGTTAAATCTTATAAATTGGATTATATCGACCCCGATGAACTGGCTTTCAGACTTATGGACGATATGACTATATTAAGAATTTGGGATTTTAGGCCCAGGAAAGAATTCGATTCACTGCCATTACCCCAATCTAAAAATATAACGCTCGAAAGCCTGTTCGAAAGCTCGACAGAAAGAGCATTCCTGGTGGAAGGGAAGATTAATGTTATCATAGGTTTGAATGAGGTAGAAACGAAGAAGGCAGCAGTTCTGGCAACCGAGCTTGGATTGCCGAATGTCAGATACCTTAAGGGCGGTATGGATGAATTTAATAAATCAATTCTTAGCTTTGCACCTCAGGTTTCCCATGAAAGCACAAAAACGAAGGACACTGAAAGGTTCAGGGCCGAAGCAGCGAATGTCATTCCCGGCCTTATCAAGGAATATAAAAAGAAATCGGCAGGCGAAGGAGATAAATCCAAAAAGCCGAAGCGAGCCTTGGGCGGCTGCTAAATATTACCATAAATACAAAAAATAAAAGGCTGTTCTCATTTCAGGGAACAGCCTTTTTATTTTATATCCTGCAGCTAAAGCTGCCGGTTACGTTATTTATTTTACAACGTGGAATTTACCTGTCTGTGTATGATTGCCGCTTGTAACAGTGTAGTAATAAGCGCCGGGGGTATAGCCCGAAACGTCGAAGCTGATTGCATGTACGCCTGGTGTCTGCAAAGCATTGTAAATTATGCCCTGAGACTGGCCGAGCGAGTTGAATACTTCGATTGATACATAACCTGACTCAACAAGGTTGAATATAAGCTGGCTTTCGGATGATGCAGGGTTAGGATAAACAGATGTATTTACATCATAAGAAACTGGAGTTTCTTCTTCAACTGTAACTGTTGGACTTATGGTTGTATGAGTTGCCAATGGCCAGAGATCAACAGCCAGCATGAGAATCGGCCTTGGTACTCCGTATGCTGGATGGTTCTGGTTAGTGACATTCGGTGTATGATGACAGAATAAGGGAATTTCTGACAATGATGGAACTATATCAGGAATCCAAGAAGCTTTATTTGCTAAAGAATCATTCGTTGCATTTACAGGATCCGACCAGGTAGTACCGTTAACAGGCCTTACAGCAAGGAATACGTCTGTTGTAAATACTGTATCGATATTGCCTTTTACTTCTTCTTTGCTTCCATCAGTTTTTGTTTGTTCGTAAGTAATGGTATAAGCAGGATTAATTGGCAACGGGAACGATACGTCGATATATTTTAATATCAGGCTGTTGCCGTCTTTAGTCCTTGAAATCTGCATTTCGTAACCCAATGGATTATCGTCATATTTGTAAACCCATGGTGTTTCTGCGCCATAAGTAGCATGGTTGGAATGAGTGAATACTTTCGGGAATCCGTTGATACCGGCTGCTTTCCTGATGCCCCAGGCACCGCCTTTATAATAGCATTCAATAATCTGTGCATCCCTGAAATTCTGGTCGCCTGTTTGCCATAATCCAATTGCCATAAAGTATCCGTATTCATTATCACCTGTTGCAACCAAAGCTGTAGATGCATATGGATCGATAATTCTCCAGTCGGTATTCCCTGTCGAAGTAACATAAGCATCGATAACTGCCTTGGGCATTGTATTAAAATCTGACCATGTTGCGCCCATATCCGTGGATTTAGAAACGCCTACCATCCTGTAATAATCAACAGGCTCGGGAAGGAAAATATTAAATACTCCGGCGTAAAGGTTTCCTTCAGGATCGAAATCGAATTCCATACCGCTCTGATAAGAAGATGTCAATGCAGTAGAAGCCCTGAATTTGCTAACATCCCACTGTGTGGGTGATACGGAAGATAACTCGTCACCGGAAACAGCATCGACTACCCTGGCTCCATAATAACCATACTGATAGTTTGCTGATTTGGCGGACAATAAGCCAAGGGTGGCTATATAAGCTTCGTTACCGCTAGTATAAGTATGCATTTTCATTTGTGCCCAATACTGGCCGTTGTTAGGATTATTTGTATTAGGGCTCTCAATAGGATCTGGATCCAGTTTCGAACCGGTTCCAGTAAGGTTCAGTCCGCCGGAAGGTCCCCACGAGGTACCTTGAGGAGTATAGAACATTGCCCAAACATTGACGGGTATTTCATTCATATCAGTTTTGCCGGCGGTATTTGTAACAGCAACAGATGGATAGAAAGCTCCATAGCCGTCTTCGTCAAATACTGCCGTAGAATCCCACGTTTTGCCATTGTCTTTCGATTTGAAAAGCTGGATATAAGAACCGTTGAAAGCAGTCCCGTTGAATTTTCTTTGCAAACCGGTCATAAAAAGCACGCCGGATTTGGGTTCGTATGCAACGGGTGAAATTTTATCGAGGGCTGTCCAGAAAGAATTCTCAAACTGCTCAACAACAGTATATACAATTGCCTGTGTTTCGGGCAAAGTACTTTTACCTTCTATTCTATATGGAATTTCAGGTATTCTCGGAGTTGTTATGTCCGGTGCCTGGATTCGTTTGTAATTATAATCGTAATTTACAGGCATTCCGGGGAAGGCTTCGAGGGCCATTGTTGCCAGTAAAGCTACTGCCAAAAAAAGTACTGTTCGTTTCATAAATTTTCTCCCACCTTAATCAAGTTAATAAAATTCATTTAATATTTATCTTCTTTTCAATATCAATTGACACATAAACTGCATTTATGTTACAATCAGTTTCAAAAAACGTCTTTATCGAATATGAAAATTATGAAAAATGAATAACTTGTGCAAAGATTTTATTTTT
>DAINRZ010000473.1:0-3485 GCA_036741575.1 Kapaibacterium sp. (SeqCode) | reverse complement strand
CTTTTTTCTGGCGGTCCAAAGCTTCGTAAACCTGCTTTCTTTTTTCCAGTAGTTTATATACATAGAACCCAAAGGCAAGCAGCGCTAATATATATACTATCCTGTGACCTGTCTCGAGCGGCGATAGCTTAGTTATCAGCATTTCGGCAAATGAGCCATAATTGTAAATCCAAGCATCTATCGCCGCATTTGCAATCCATATCAGCAGCCCAAGGGCTACGGAACTAATTAAAACTTTATACCTGGCTCTCATAGTCCAATCAATTAATACAATTCACCCAAAAAAGAAAAATTAATTTATCAATAATTTTGCGAATATTAAATATGGCATTTGCAATATTTATTTTTTTTAATAATTTAGGTTTTTGGAAAGATTATCGATATATATTAGTATTTAAAATTATTAAACACCGGAAGGGAGGCTACAGATGGAGAAGATGGAACCAGAAGCAATCCGGGGGCAGGCATCCATAGCTAAGAGAAACAAGCCAGACGAATTCCAGGCTGTATTGGATAATCTGATAAAGGAGAATTACAGCCTAAAAAGCAAAGCGCTGGAGTTGGAAAGCAAGCTGGAAGAAATAGAAGAATCAGGAAGTAAATTAAAAGTAAACCATGAAAAGCTTCAAAAGTTTTTCGAGTTCTCTCCTGTAGGCTTTGTATGCCTTAGCCTGGAATCCAATTTTATGCAATTTAACGACAAGCTTCCTGCAATGCTTGGTTATAAACGAGAAGAGTTGGCAAATTCAGCTCTGTTAGATTTCATTTTCGAGGAGGATGTAGATAAATTTAACTATTTCAGGAGTAAAATCCTTAATTCCTATACTACGCATACTTGTGAAATCAGACTTATCAAATCGAATAAAACCTACCTTAATGCAAGGCTCGACGGCGTGTTGGTCGATTACAACACAAAACATATACATATAGCTATATCTGATAATACTTACATAAAAATTTACGAAGATTCTATAAGAGAAAACGAAAAAAAATACAGAACTCTGATAGAAGGCCTTAACGATGCTATTTTCAGGATGTCGCTCCCCGACGGCAGGCTGGAGTACTTAAGTAAATCTGCTGCCGAAGTATTCGGCTACCCAATGGAGAGGTTCTTTTCATCCACTCCCTTTATCAGCAAAATTATACATCCCGATATCAGGGATTCTTTCAATTCAAGGTGGAATGACTTACTTTCCGGTATTGTACCCAAGAATTATGAATATAAAATACTCGATGTAGATGGTAATACCAGATGGATAATGCAATCTAACAAGGCCGTGCTGGACCCCGCCGGGAAAATTACAGCCCTCGAGGGTGTGTGCAGGAATGTAACGGAACTAAAACAAACGCAGGAAATACTTAAAATTAGCGAAGAGCGCTTCAGGGCGATTGCTAATTTCACATATGACTGGGAAAACTGGAACGCTCCCAACGGCCAGCTTTTGTGGATTAATCCTTCAGTTGAAAGAATCACAGGATACACTGTAGGAGAATGTATGCAAATGGACGACTTCCCACTGCCGATTATCACAGACGAATTCCGCGAAAGAGCGAAGCAGGAATTTAAAGATGCACTTAATAATAAGACTTCCGAGCATGAAATACCCTTCAAAATCCTGCGCAAAGACGGCACCGAAAGGTGGATTGCCGCCTCGTGGCAGCCCATTTACACCGAAGACGGGGCCTACCACGGCCTGCGGTCGAGCATGAGGGATATCACGCGTAGAATGCAAAATCAGGAAACAATGAAAAAACTAATCGAAGATCTAAGGTATTCAAATGAGACTATAAAGAAAAATATGTTTGAAATGACTGAATTGAAGCAAAAATTCGAAGCCATTAAGAACAAATACAACGAATACAAGGATGACACAGATAAATTTATGGGCACTATGTCTGCCGAATTGATTAGTACATTCCTTGGCTTCAATACTATCCTGAAAACGGTTGGAGAGTATATCGACGAAGAAAACCGTGATGAACTCAGCCGTATTTCGAATGATGTTATGGAAAAATCCATGCATTCAATTAATATGATTGAGGAATTCATCAAAAACCAGAGACGGTGATAATCATCTTGATTATCGAATTTTTTATTGGCTTTTCCGTAAATATGTTTTACTTTTGCCATGCGGCATAATTTATTAACTATTTGGATAGTAACTGATGGATAAATTCGTTATCGAAGGGGGAAACAAACTGCACGGCAGAATCAGAATCTCCGGGGCAAAAAACGGCTCGCTGGCTCTTATGCCGGCATCGCTGCTGGCGCCGGGTGTTTACCATTTAGGCAATACCCCGAATTTAAGAGATGTGTGGACGATGTCGCGACTTCTGGGGCATATGGGCGTATTCTGCGAACTGAACGGCAACGACCTCTTTATTGATTCTACTAATGTTACCAGTTGTGAAGCGCCATACGAGCATGTAAAAAAGATGAGGGCCTCTTTTTATGTTCTGGGCCCCTTGACGGCACGCTACGGCGAAGCAAAAGTCTCGCTGCCCGGTGGGTGCGCCTGGGGGCCAAGGCCTGTGGACCTGCACCTGAAAGTGCTAGAAGCATTAGGTGCAGAGATTATCCTCGATGCAGGATACGTTATTGCCCGCTCGAAAAAGCTGACCGGCGCTAAGTTTCACTTCGATATTTCGAGCGTCGGGGCAACCGGCAATGCCATTATGGCAGCTTCGCTTGCCTCGGGTGCATCCTTGTTTACAAATTGTGCCCTCGAGCCCGAAATAACCGCCCTGGCGCGTATGCTCGTCAAAATGGGCGCCAAAATCGAGGGCATTGGAACTACTACTCTTGAGATAGAGGGTGTGGACGAACTACGCCCTGCCGACGAAGACACCATACCCGACAGGATTGAAGCGGCTACTTTCCTGATTGCCGCAGCTATGACGAAAGGTAATATTGAGATAACCAATACAAACCCTTACCACATGACTGCCGTTCTTGCCAAGCTGGAAGAAGCAGGCTGTACTATCGATGTGAACAGCGACAGCATACACCTCGAGATGGAATCTGACCCCGCTCCGGTTAATATTACCACATCCGTTTACCCGGGCATGCCTACAGACGTTCAGGCCCAGTGGCTCTCGCTGATGCTGGCTTCGAAGGGCACCAGCAAGATAACAGAAAATATATACAAGGACAGGTTCAAGCATGTGCCCGAGTTGCAAAGGCTGGGCGCCTCGATTGAACTGGCAGATAATGTGGCAATAATTAAGGGCGGAGTGCCAATAAAGGGGGCAACCGTTATGTCGTCCGACCTAAGGGCCAGCGCAAGCCTGATTCTTGCAGGGCTAATTGCCGAAGGTAAGACCGAAGTCCTTAGGATATACCATATCGACCGCGGCTACGAGGAAATCGAGAAGAAGCTGATTGCACTGGGGGCAAATATTAAAAGGGTTAAAACCGATTTGATTTAGCTGCAAAAAGCAGTCTCTATAGAACTTGAAAATTACTTTTTATAATTCAATTTTAT
>DAINRZ010000472.1:0-3490 GCA_036741575.1 Kapaibacterium sp. (SeqCode) | reverse complement strand
AATGGCAGCGAGGCTGTCGATATGGCAAAACAGAAACAATACAAATTGATACTAATGGATATTAACCTTGGTAAAGGATTAACAGGGTTGGATGCCACAAAACAAATCAGAGAATTGCCCGGTTACCGGACAATACCGATAATAGCGCTGACAGCTTATGCCCTAATCGGCGATAAGGAAGAGTTCCTTTCGCAGGGGTGTACACACTATGTATCAAAACCGTTCGACATTCACGAATTAAGCTATCTTGTAAAAAGCCTGCTGGTGTGATTCCAGCCCACACTTCTGCTAAAGTGCCAGCCTTTCCGTTAAAATCCCTGCAATGCATGATGGCTGCAATAACATACTAACCGAAAGGAAACACTCGTGAGTGCAAATACATCCTGAGTCCTGAATCATCTTTCGCCCATCGGATGCTTTTCCATCTATCCATATTTTTTCGAGATTATATTCATAGTCCCTAAGATTGCCGAAAGAAATATCGAGCGTTTCGCATGGGCGCACATCGCCGTCGTTGAAAATTACACCCGCAAGGCTGCCGGCTGCACATCCCCCCCCCTTTCTTTTATTATCAAGTATTTCCGAAATTACTTTTCTGCGGACAATATTCTTTGCCGTGAGCAGCTTGCCGGTTTTGTGGCCTTTATCGCCCGCGAACCTGCCATGGGAAATTCTTTTTGCAACTAACTCACCAGCAAGCTTATATGCATTAATAACTTCTTTGCCAACAATTGTTTTTGTATCATTGCCCCTGGCTATATTAATCATCCATTCTCCCTGAGGCAGAATACTCTCGACAAGGTTCGACAATGATTCTATTTCTTTATAATTATGCTCTGATATTGTAGTTATAATAGAAATGTCAAGATTAGGATGGCCAAGCTTCAGCTTTTTCAATGCCTCGATGGTTTTCAGTGCATTGCTGTAAGAATTATTATTACGGCGAATATGGTTATGTGTACTCCCGGTTCCATCGACTGAAATATCTATCCTGAATGGCTTGCCGCCAAGGAATTTTAGAATCCTGCATGTTTTTGCTGCTATTAAATCAGGATCGAAGCCGGATGTTGGAATATCGAACCTTCCAACTTTTGTATTTTTATTAAAAGCTTCAATTATTTCTTCAATGCCATCCCTCAGAAACGCTTCTCCTCCGGTGAGACTTAGAAAGCCAACTGAACGGAGGTTTTCGGAAATTCTTATCAGCTCATCGTTTGTTAGTTCTTTTCCCATTAAATTGGCAGACTTCCAGCCATTATTGTACCAGCAATGCCTGCAATTGTTAGGGCATCTGCCGCTAACGAACAAAATCAGGTAAGGAGGCGTTCTTACTATCCGAGCCAATGTTTTATTCAGTATGGAATAATATGCCGCCCTCATAATTTGCCTATTATAAAATCGCTGACAAAATCGGGCATATATTTAATGAAATAATACTTAGCCTTGTTTTTTAGTCCGGGAATCACTATTTCCTTCCCCTTATAAATCTTTTTCAGGGTATATTCTGCAATTTCGTCAGGTGAATCCTTGCCTGGTTGGCTTCTATAAGAAATTCCGGCCTTTTTGTCGAATTCGGTATTAATTTTTCCGGGGCATAGCAGACTGAATTGTACTCCCTGCCTTTTGTATTCCATTGATAAAGTACGGGTTAAAGAGAAAATATATGCTTTCGTGGCAGAGTAAACAGCCCAGCCGGGGCTTTTACGGAATGCAATCGTCGAAGAAATATTCAGTATAGTAATATCTTTATTGGGTTTTTTTCTTTGTAAAATCTCCCTTGTCAGGATGGTTGGAGCTAAAACATTAACATTTATTACATTTAAATCATCATTGCCTGCTAAATCCGTATAATTGCCATAAAAGCCAATTCCGGCATTGTTTATTAATAGATCGGGAAGCAATCCTAAGTCATTGAGGAGTTTAATAATATTACTGATAGAGTTTTGCTCTGTAAGGCCTGCCCTGAGTATATGTACTTTCACATTGTATGTATTTTCGAGTTCCTCTTTAGCAGATTGTAATCTTTGCTCATTACTACCAATAATTATCAATTCTGCAGCTGATTTTGCCAGAGCTGCGGCAAATGCAAATCCCAAACCTGCGGCTCCCCCTGTAATCAGGGCAGTTTTAAATTTATTCTTCAGTTTAGCCTCCCCTTTAATATCAGTATTATCGTACTAAGGATTATCCTCATATCTAATTTAAAGCCGATATTGTTAATGTATTCGATATCATATTTTAATTTAATGTAATTCCCCTCTACCGTGTCCGAATGTGGATAGTTTACCTGCGACCAACCTGTAATACCCTGTGGGATGGACTTCCTGAATGAATAATTTGGAATTGTAGCAGCATAGAAATCGAACTGACGGACTATCTCGGGCCGGGGGCCGATTAAACTCATGTCACCTTTGATTACATTCAGTAATTGTGGCAATTCATCGAATCGGTGCCTGCGGAAAAACCTGCCAATCATACAAACGTTTTCTTTCGATAATGGATTGCCACAGTTATCATATCCGTTATTATCATCGATTGTCCTAAATTTATAAATCGTAAATATTTTCCCGTTAGTCCCCACCCTTTGCTGCCTGAAAATTACCTTGCCTTTAAAGCACAGGAAGACAGGAACAGAAATAAATAACATTATTAACAAAAGAGCCGGAAGTAAAAGAATAATAAGCGCAACCTCGGCAATCCTCCTATATGTTAAGTATTTTACCGGCAAAGTTAATGCCGTGGCTTGCGCACATCCTTCTATGCCCGAATCGGTGTTTGAATATTCAATTCTCATATTTTAACATGTTTCTAAGTAAAACATCCATTGGTACAAAAACAAACTCATTCATTAGCTTGTTTAATAGGCTTTCTGCAATGGCTGAGTTATGATATTTCCTGTATCGCTTAATTCCATTAACTTCATATGGCCTGGTGTCATTGTTCAATTCCCAGGGGTGAAAGTAGAAGATCGAAAATCCAGTCTGAAGGATGCTCCTTTTGAAAAGATACCTGAACAAAAAGTATGGGTAATGCCTGAAATATGCTCCGCCGGCGCATGGAATCCTCAATCCCCAAAAAGATGAGCAGCTTAATGGCAACTCAATTATCCCGGAAACATGAACAAATGGCTTCAATGGATAGCTCGAATCGCCATAACCCGGATGAATCCCGAATGGTTGTATGGATGAGTCATAAATAAATCCGAGCTCTTTCAATATTAAAAACGCCCATTCATTTTTTTTATTTATCGAGAAATTCGGTGCCCTGAATCCTCTTGGATACATTCCAACAGCTTTTTCAATTGCAACGGCTGCCTTTTCAATATCTTTTCTGAATTCGTCGGGTGTTAATGTATATACACATTTATGGTTATAACCGTGGCATGCTATTTCGTGGCCGTAGTCAATAATTTCAGCCAGAAGTTCCTTCTCGTTTTCTGCAAGTATTCCCAAAGTAAAAAAGGTTGCTTTGATACTGTGTTGTTTCAGTT
>DAINRZ010000471.1:0-3498 GCA_036741575.1 Kapaibacterium sp. (SeqCode) | reverse complement strand
AAACGGGGCAACGGGCACAAAAGTAGTTTACGGTATGACAGGCAGCCAAAAGCAGCCGCTTTTGGGGAGGCGGCAAAAAGCCCTCCCTAAGTAATTAATTCGTAAACTTAAAAATCTTTAAAGGAGAAATTATGAAGAAGTTTTTATTTGTCATAGCATTATTCATTCAATCCTTCAATATCATTTTGGCTGAAGAAGGGCCTTGCCCGGATAGCTTGTTAGGGGATTTTACTCATAAATCCTGCATTATTGCATTAGCGCCCTGCCCTGGCCAGCAGAATAGCTGCGCTATCGAGCTTAAATATTCAGTTCGTGTCGTAAAAGATCAAAATAATGTCGTGATTTCAAGAGAAATAATGATTGAGGATTACACAATTACAAGATGCGACTGTTATGATGATATTATTAAGGAAACAATTCTAAGGGCTTGTTTCATGGATGCAGAAGATTTTGAGATTACAGAACCTGGCACATATACGAACATCAAGGTATTTTCAAAATCTTGTTACCGGCAGGAAATTTCGCCACTTCAATACTTTACGGCATTTATTCCATGCGAAGGCATAGTATGTTGCAAAATTGAATACAGTGCTATGTATGTGCCCAGTTGCCCAAGCGGTGGGTGTGAAGGCTTAAGGCTTGAGAATCTTATAAAAATTTCTCCACCTCAGGTACAAATAAATGCATGTTATAATACCTGCGTTTTCACCTGCAATGACTGGCCAATATTTGTTGATAATAATCCAAATACTGCTCCCGATATTGACGTTACATATCCGCCGGGCCCATTATCCCGAATTTCCGGAGAGGAAATTGAAAGAGCAGAGAGCATAGTAATTTCGAAGGGTAATGGGACAAGCGGGATTATTTTGGAAAAAATTCTGATGACTAATGGTGAAATACTGAATATCGATAATAAAATATCCGGTATTATCATCTACAGCGTCGAGGGGCAAGTGTTATTCCAAACACAGAAAACAAAAGGGCTTGAAGGCGAGTTCTCAGCTTTCGCCGATAATCTTGATAATGGCGTATATTTCATCGAATCAAAAGGCAAAACAAGCAATAAAGTTTATAAAATAATTATTACAGACTAAAATGAAGAGTATGAATTATTTGTTTCTGGCAGCGGCTCTTTTGGGAGCCTTCTGCCAGGCTTTGAATGCTCAGGCGGCAGGCTCTTGGATTAAGGCCGATTCCGTTAATACAAGTTGGTATAATATGAAATCTCTGCTTTGCTCCGACTCCATGAACTGTATCAGCTTGTCGTCTTCGCACGGTAGCACTTGTTGTACTCTGGTGAGGTTTACAAGCGATGGAGGCGTCACATGGCAGGATGTTTATAACGATTCGATAGTGGAAGTAAACGGAATAGAAACCCTTCCTGAAGCAGGCAATTCTATTGCATTTCCCGAACCCGGATTTGCCGTAGTATGCCACGATTCGGGATTGGTTTCGATTTCGTGTGATACTATGAAAACCTGGACTAAGTTTGAAACGGCGAGAAATTCCATGAAGAGATACACTATGTATGATAAAAATAACGGATTTAAATTTGTCTTTTATTACAAATTCTGGAAATTCGGACTGGAATATACGAGCGATGGGGGAGCTTCTTGGAAGAATATTGAAATCCCGGTTGAATATAGGAAAAACTATATTATACAGTCGCTTCCTGTTGCTACCGATGTATTAATGCTACTATGCGAAGATGAAGAAAAAGGATATATAATTGTCAAGGTTAATGCCGGCAAAGGTTCATGGAACTATGTTCAATGCCCGAAATATTCAAAGAAGATGTTTTTCCACGACAGCCTGAGTGGTTGGGTGGCAGTGAATCAAACCAAAGAGGGGGATTTGCATTATGTTGTTGCAACGACTGATGGTGGTCGAAATTGGGGAATTGTCATTGATACATTAATGCATTTGAAGCAATTCATTAGCGATGTTTACTTCCTCGATAAAAACAATGGCATAGTAACCGGTTATAATTATACCCTGATTCGTACTTATGATGGAGGTAGTACATGGCAACAAGACCAACTCATGGATATACCTATTGAAAATCAATCAAAGGCTCCTATCAATCTTTATCAGGTAGGTTTTTTATCTTATAACTCTGGTTTAATAAGAGGTGAAAATAATGTAATATACAGGTATACTAAAAAACCAGTATCAGTATCAGAGCTAGTAGTTCAACCAGCCCACATCCAACCAGAGGTTAATCATAATCCAGCCAAAATTGACGAAATTAGTAATATAAAAATAAAATTACCGGAAGGGATTGAAATCGAGAGAGCAATTATTTCGATTTTTAATTACAATGGAGCTTTAGTGGAAAAAAAGGACTGGATATCTAATGAATCTGGTAGCGAAATCAGCTTTGAGCATCTTGATATTAAGGCTACGAGGGGTGTTTACTTTATTAGAATAGAAGCAGCTTACAATATATGGCATGTACCCATTATTTTTTACTAAACTATTTTCACTTACCTAATGATGCAAATGTATGTATGTTAAGATATTATAATAACAGTTTTAATCTATGAATTTCATATGTTAAGTAGAATAAAATAAAGATGAAATAGGTATGATAAGAATAATATTAATTTTGCTAATGGCCTTTTGCTTTTGCCAAAATGCAGTTTATTCAGGCGGCAAATGGGTGAAATCTGCCGATAAGTTGAGCAGATGGTACACGGATGTTGCTGCTTATGATTCTATCCATTGTGCTGCGCTTAGCAGCTTTAAATATTTGGTTGGAAGACTTGAACTCTCGGAAGACGGCGGTAATACTTGGCGGCAGGCATTGAAAGACAAAGATGTTTATCTCGACCCTGATAATCTTGCCGATCCGTTAAGGCTCACCTCCCTTGCCTACCCTTCTCCTAACTTGATTATTTGCGGCGGAACAGGCACATGGATTCTGCGCTCGGCCGACAAAGGCGAAACATGGATAAGGAGCCGAATAGACTCTGTACAAAATGATATTACCCGCCTTCGGATGATTAACGATAAGTTCGGCGTTGCTATTACACTGCATGAGCTGTACACAACGACAGATGGCGGAGATTCATGGAGAAAATTTGAAAACTGTTTTTTCAAAGATAAAGAACTATTTTTTGGAGGAGCATCGATTTGCAACGGCGCTGATAGTATAGCAATCGTTTTATTTGGCATCAGCTACTGTGATACAACTTTTTATATTAAAACAAGAGATCGTGGAAACACATGGGAATTAATTGAGATTGATGGTCTTGATTTTAACAATTTATTTTTTATTGATTCACTGAATGGTTGGTCATGGAATTCCCATTTAACTGGAAAAGGGGACGCCGATAAAATCATGAGAACTATAGATGGCGCCAAAACCTGGACTTTACTGATGGATACTATTATAACTCCTGCTAAAAAATTAAATGATATTTATTTTCTAGATAAAGAATATGGTATGTACTGGGGGAATAAGGGTAAAATTCTCGTTACAAGAGACGGGGG
>DAINRZ010000470.1:0-3504 GCA_036741575.1 Kapaibacterium sp. (SeqCode) | reverse complement strand
CTTGCTTTATCCAGCTTTTCCTGCCGGGCCTTCAATAACTTATCAACATCTCCGGCTACAATCCACAGACTGATATACCGACAATAAACCCGACAATTTGGCAAAACACAGTTTACACCCAGCAGCCGCGATTCTGGGATTTCAACTTGCTGGACACAGCCCACAGGATGCCCCGGCTGACCGAACCGCCCGAAATAACAGACCCAGGGCCTTACCTGATGCATCCGGCAAGCTATTACAGCTACAATACCGGCGCCGCAGCTCCGCCTGCCAATTTCGAAAACGTGGCAAGCTACGGCAATTTCGTTAAAACTGCCAGCCACTACGACGAAATGCCGCCCTGCGCGGGAGCTATATGGGACAGGTTCCCCGAACGAACGAAATGGGATTCGCTTGTGCCCTACCGGCCCTGGGACAGGGGCCAGCGCCAGCCGCGCAATTTGCGGGGCCGGAAGGCGGCGGCGGCCTACCGCGACGACGGCACGGAGCCGTTTCATTATATCGTGATGAGCTACGACCCCCGCGGGCGTGTGGAAGCGCTGCTACGCTTTACCGAAAACCTGGGATTCGATGCGGTTTACTATACCTACAATTCGGCTAACGGCGTTATCTGCTCGCGCGTCGTCGATGCGCAAAGGCAGTACGTCACCTGGTACGGCTACGACGATAACGGGCGCGTGGACAGCGTGTGGACGAAAATGACGGAACCGGGGACGGGCTTCGGGCTGGATAACCTGAAAATACCAGACAGCCCGGCACGGAGCGAAACGCCCGATATAGTCTATTCCTACGACAAGCGCGGCAATATCGACACGGTGAAGTTTGTGCCTGCTTTCGTCACGCAGTCCTTTGCATACAACCCGCGGGGGTGGGTGGACTCCATGACGGCAAAGGGCCAATACGACGATATTTTGTTCCGCCAGAAATTTGAGCGCGACCCCGGGGGCAATATACTGAAGCAGGTCTCGAAGCACGCGGGCAGGGACGAACTAACGCAGACATACAGGTACGACAGGCTTTACAGGTTAGACAAATGGAGCGACGGCCGCGACTCGGTGGAATATGAATACGACCGCATGGGCAACAGGCTGGCAGAAACGAAAAACCTGGCCGACGAAACGGATTACGGTTACGGCATGGCGGGGTTTGGGCACAGGCTTTCGGCTGTTACCCGCGGCGGCGAAACAAGGCATTATACATACAACAACTTGGGGGCTGTTACTTCTATAGCTTCTATGAGCGGAAACGACACCATAACGTCCGAGCGGTTCGGCTACGGCGGCGACGGCAGGATAAAGCGCTACACGAAAAAGCTGTTTTCGGCCACGCCTGAAACATACGATTGGCGTTACCGCTACTCGGCGCTGGGCGGAAGGGAGCAAAAGCGGCTGTATTATAATACAAAAGGCGACAGCATCAATGGAGGCAGCTACAACTACTACGGCTGGACTTACTACATGCTGGGCGCGGGCGGCGAGCAGCTTGCCGTTTACAAGGGCGTACAGGCGGCCCACGAGGACAGCTCGGGCCATGCAGGAAGGAGGGTGTATATGTATAACGAATCTTACATATCGTTAGGAGGTACGTTGGTGACGCTGCCGGACAATACAAAGCAGTTCAACGCCATGGATAATATAGGTTCTGTACGATTAACGGTGTCTCTAAAAGATGAAAATTTAAGTATGGAGCATTTTGATTACAAACCCTTCGGCGATACACTCAACGCCGAGGGTGAATCCCGTATTGGCTACGCCGCCCAGGAGCGCGACGAAGAAAGCCGCTACTTTGCTATGGGCGTGAGGCAATATGACCCGCTTAGCGGCAGGTTTTTATCAGTCGATCCATTGTATGAGTCCTTCCCCGACAAAACGCCCTACCACTATTGTAATAATAATCCGATAAGTTTCAAAGACCCCAGCGGCCTCTCCCCTGAGGGAGAAAAAGGCAAAGAAGATGAGGTGCAGGTGGTGGAGCAATTGAAGGAAATGAGGGAATCGCGATTAGTTGACAACATGATAAAGGAATTCGATGAACAACAGGACGCATGGCAAAGAATCTTCAGCGACCAAATAGCTTCCTATTTACGTGCAATGAATGAAGAAGCAATCGGCTGGCACGAAAGAATGCTTGCATTTGGCGGCGGGGGCGGGGGAAGCAGAATAGGAAGAGATCTTTGCGGTACAATAAAAAATGGATTAAAAGGAAAACATGCTGGGACTTTAGTTATTCCTACTCCGGAAAAATGGGATACAGAGTCAATTGAAAAAGCCTGTGAAAAAGGAGGAGCTTATGAATACCTTGAAAATATGTCTCAATATACAGATCTTGAAATAGGTTTCTTTTTAATATTTAATGAATCGAAAAATGAACTGAGAGCAGAGTTTTATATTGGCAATGCTTACAATCAATTTATCGCAGGCAAAGAACCACCTAAAGGAATGGTATTAAGTGCTGAAGAAATGGCAATAGGTATGGTACATATGCACAGAGGAGCTTGTGGAGCTGATTTCACTGATAAAGATAGGGATTATATTTCTAAATTCACTAATGGTGAATTCGAATGGACAAATAGACCAAATCTTTATGTTAGGCATAATAATGATATTTGGCCAAATGAACTTGATTCAAAATATGCCGACAGAACTTATTTTGCCGTGACAAATAATGAAGGTAGAAGGAGTAGTTTTAGTTGGAGATCAGCAAATGGATTTGATGATTGTGCTATTTTATATTTTTACATATGGAAATATTATTATGATCCGGCTGCACCAAAATTATATGCAACAGATAAATATTTGAAAAAGAAATAAATAAATGATATTAAAATTCAAGGATGTATTATTATGCAATTAATTAAAAAGATCATATTAATATTAGTTTTAGTTTCTTGCACTGAGGAAAACAAAACTTTTTTATACCCCCAAGTAACTGTTAAAAGTGCTCAAAGTATAGAATTTAAAAAAAATGACTTTAATATTGATTTAGTCGATTTTACTGGTTCAATTACTAATGATATTATTAATAAACCACTTTTTCATGGAATAGAAGAGAATATAGAAATATTCGATTTAGAAAAGACAAGTAACAAATCAATTAGCCAAGTTGTCATTTTTTTTAAGTGTAAGTTTATTTTGAATAGGATAGTTATTTGGTATGAACCGAAAGAAGATTATAGTATTATCAAAGGTATTTTATTCACATTTGAGTATAAAGACAATTCATTAATTGAATTGGTATTTAGTATTGATTCTGTTGATTATTTTAAGGAAAAAAGGATTTTATGCAATGATGATACTTTGATAATTAGAAAAGAGTTTAAAATAAAAATATTAGAGAAGGTTCTGAATTGTAAATATGATATGTTATCTCAAAAAAAATTAAAATTCAGGTAGTATTATTTTAAATATTATTACGACTGGCGTTACCGCTACTCGGCGCTTGGCGGCAGAGAGCAAAAGCGGCTGTATTATAATACTAAAGGCGACAGTATAAATGGAGACAGCT
>DAINRZ010000469.1:0-3507 GCA_036741575.1 Kapaibacterium sp. (SeqCode) | reverse complement strand
TATGTTTTATGAATTGACAATTTAAGAATATATATTTGTTTTTGTTTTTTGAAAATTTAACTCTCTATTTATAAATATTTTTAGGAGTTTAGAAAATGGCTAAGAAATTGAATTTCACACTTGTTATGATTATTACAATCATTTTTTCATTGTGCCTGCACGCAGGCGAACTAACATTCGGATGGAACAAGATTAATGAATCTGGCAATATCAGGGATATGGAATTTATGCCGGATAATGATTACTTCATCTTGTCCACAGTAAAAGATATTCAAATACGGAGAACTGAAACAGGTGAATTAGTTAGTACTTATCCTATTCCTGCAGTACAGTTGGAATTCACTCCCGACAGCACAAAACTAATTTCAATCTATGGAGACAGGTTAGAAATACGAAATTTAAATGATATGAGCCTTATAAGACAGCATATTATCCCCACTGGTACCGATACAGAAGGGCTCGATATTGTTGAATCCGGTATAAGATTTAACGAGTTGGTAGTTGACCCAGTAAGACCTTATATCTACGTAATCCGTCAACGCTCAGGCACATTAAATGGTAATATATACTTGGATATTCGCAAGATAGTAATTTACAACTACGAGACAATGGAAGAAGTAGGCATAATGCCAAATTCTAATGGTGATAATTTATGGTTACAAAGAATTGCAATATCGAAAGACGGCAAATATCTGGCAGTTAACAATGGAGGGGCATCATATTTAAGAGTATGGGACTTAGGTACTAGGCAGGAAATCAGGTCTTATAAATTATGTGATTATATTCCTGGTAGCGGTGATGACGGCCAGCCTTCATGCACAAAATTTTCTGAAATTAATTCTGACATCATTTATTTTTCGGGAAAATTTCCAAAAAAAGGTAGTGGAATATTTATCTATAATATTTCTGAAAATAAAATAATTGATTCAACTTTTGCCATTGCTCCAAATTATGTAATGCAAGGGTATTTTACACTTTTAGATAATGAGGAAAGAGCCATAAAACTAAAAAATTGGGATATTTATATACTTAATTTTAAGAATAAAACAATTGAGCAAAAAATAAAACAAGATACAATAGCAATAGGGCCTGCAAACTGGGGTGATAAAATATTATATTCAATACAAAAAGGCTATATAATAGGTTTTTCAGCTCAGTACTATACTTTTGGTAGTTATGTTAATAGTACTAGTATCGAAGACCCTATTCATTATGATTCAATAATTTATCCTAATCCAAGTTCAGGTGTTATAATAATCGAAAGTAACTGTCAAAATCCTGTACAGACTTATGAAGTATTAGATATTACCGGGTCAGTGTTAATACCTGTATCGAGAATTTCAACTCAAACGGGAATAATCCAGATTGACATCTCCTATTTACCTGCCGGAACTTACTTCTTGCGTTATTATTGCGGTTCTTCTTTAACAACGTATAAAGTTATTAAGGAGGATTAAATTATGAGAATAATAATCAGATTATTTGCAATACTCACAATCTTTGTATCGGCGGAAGCACAAGACCGGGAGCCGTCGCCATGGCTTTTTAGGTGGGGATTCAGCGAGGCCGAAAGGGCTTTTGTGCCGGATTCATTTCAGCAGAAATCTATGCTCCTTGGGTTTCAGTGGAATGGGACACGCATTATGGATAGTTTTTTGCTGAATAATACCCGTGCAACTCATGGTTACGAAATGGCAAGCCCGAAAAGGTACCGCATGGAGTTTATTAATCAGCCCACATGGTGGGACCGAGGTGGCTATAGCATAGGAGCTTGGAATGCCCCTTTTATGAATTATGAACCGACTTTGTATTTCGAAAACCCGGCCGATACGGGCAAGATACTTCGGCCGGGCGATAAATCAGACCCTATATTTGGTTTTCAATACGCAAAAGGGACTATTCTAAGCGACACAACAAATGAAAATTACTCCAGGCTGGTACTAACGCAGTCAGACAAAAGCAGCTACGGCAGCGATACCGTACTAAAGCATATATGGCCGCAGCCGGAGTTTATTACAAGGACTTATGTCGATTTTAGTCAACATAATGGACAGACAAATAATTATCTTGGGCGGAAATGGTATTTAGCGGTGAACCTGAGGCGATTAGACAGTACTTCCGTAAACACCGAAGGTATTACCGATACCATATTAAGTATTAAAATCAGGTACAAAGGCCAGAATATAGAAGGCAATATAAAGTTCGACAGCCTGCCTAATGAAAACCAGACGGTAGCAATGAATTACCTCGAAAACAGGGGACGTATGCATCGCTTGCAATTCGATTCTGTCAAAACTGACTCGATTGTGATTACGAACAGGATGATTCCCGCCTACCCAACTGCCGGATACAAAGATATTACTGTCAAAGCTGCTTTTTTTACTTGTGATCCCAGGCCAAATTTTAACAATCCACCATTTGGATTTAACGAAGAAATTGAGGATGAAAACATCGACTCTATCGACATAATAGTGAGCTATTTCGGGCATTTGGATGTTGCAATAGATTATGTACGCATAGAAAGCATAAACGCGCACTACCTCCTAACTGGAAACTTAGACACAATTGCCACACAAAATAATCCGCAGGGCAGGGGGTTCAGGGAATATTTTACAGACCCGGAACATGAAAATGACAGGGAATTCCTTGAGCAGCCGAATGATATAGGGAATATTATCCAGTCGTCTATCGATTCGATGGAAGAAAGCTCGCATACATGGAGCGACGCCGGCCTTTTCAGGTTTTACTTCCAGGATATAGAATGTACGAACTATTACTGGTGGGGGCCTCAGCGCTATGTGAACCTTGCCACCAACGGTATGTTCGTCACCCGCGATTTGCTGCGCCACCCCCTGCTGCACGAATACTACACCAAATGCCCCAACAGGTGGATAGGTTTCCTTTTCAATGATTTCGATGCTATTACCCCGGCCCCATACTGCCGCAACGGCATACAAAGCGTAAAATCCCTGGGCCTTAAGTACGGATATGCATGTAATAGGGACTCGGTTCTATTCCCCGATACGCTAAACTCCAATTACGAAACGAGCGTTGCCAGCCTTGCAGATATGCGCCGCGACAGCTACCTGATTGATACAATTTTTAAAAAGAACCTGGTGGAGATATTGCAAACGGCATGGGAACGGACGCTGTACTCGTCGTTTTACGATACCTCCAACAATACCGGCAAAATGCTCTATTCCGAAAAGCCCTGGTGGATGTACACACTATATTATAATATTAGTATCGACAGCGCCACACAAGATATGACATACGGCACTTACAGGCCCAAGACCGCCGAAGAAACGAGGCTTTTCTTTTATTCCAGCCTTATCAGGGGCGCCAAAGGCTTTATCTGCGACGGCGACTGGAACGCAAGTTTTTTGCCTGGCAAGTACAAATCCCAAATGAGTATAGGCGACAGCGCCCAGTTGAAAGCAACAAATAACCTGTACAGCGACCTGGTGGGTATGGATTTTGTTAAATATACATCGAGCCAGCCCGATA
>DAINRZ010000468.1:0-3512 GCA_036741575.1 Kapaibacterium sp. (SeqCode) | reverse complement strand
GTGCACCCGTTGGCATCGCTAACTACAATATAATAATTACCAGATTCTGTTACATTCAAAGATTTAGTAACGGCTACCGTTTCGCCGTTGGACCACTCGTACTTATTATAAGTGGAATCGCACTCGAGGACAACAGGGGTGCCTTCACATACAGTTATTTCCTGGCTGGCCGGCTGCCCATTGTAGAGAATGGCCGGAGTCCTAAGGTTGCAATCAATTATCTTTGTCTGCCACAATCCCCTGCCGTAGGTTGCTGCCCTCAGGTAACCGATATTTTCCTGAATTACAAGGTCGCTGATAACTACATTTGGCAGATTGTCGTTGAACCTGGCCCACTGCCTGGAAGGCGATTCAGAGTAGAATACACCGTAATCGGTGCCTATATAAAGCCTGTCGGGTGAATTTTTCTGCAAAACGATTGTATTGACCGGCACATTAGGCAATCCGGCAGAAATGTTTTTTGCCTGAGTGCCGTTTATTTCATAAACTTTGTTATTGTCATAATATCCGCTCAAAGTTACCCATACCCTGTTTTCATTTTTAGGGTCAACTTCAATATCCGTAATATAACTCGAAGCGCTGAACAGAGTGCTCCAAACCTTGCCTCCGTCTTTCGATCCTATTAAAACCGAGCCTGTACCCTGCCTTTTGACGCCGAAAATGTAGTTTGTGTTCGAGGGCGCTACTCTAATCGAAGTAAACGTATTCGTTCCTGTAAAACTGGATACTTTTGTAAAATTATTACCTCTGTCTGTGCTTTTCACAAGGTTGACCAGGCCGATATATATGGTGGAAGGATTAACGGGATCGATTTCGATTGGTGTAATCCATGCACCCTGCTCGCCGAATTTCGATACAGGGTTCAATATCTGTGTAAATGAATTGCCGCCGTCGGTGCTTCTGCTGAAATAACCGTAATATATTGAAGAATACATATACTTTGGGTCGCTGTAATCAATTGCATTTGCCATACCGTCGCCGCCGCCGACGTTTTCCCATGTACCGTTGTTGTACCTGTGAGTTCCGTTATCCTGGGCGCCCAGCAGCATAATTTTTTCGTTTGTGCGAGCGCAAGACAGCCTGTAGAATGATGTAATTGCAAGGCCGTTGCTCAGGTCCTTCCAATTGGTGCCTCTGTTAGTGGATTTATTTACGCCGCCGTCGGTTACGGTATAAAGGTTCCCTGTTTGATCGAACTGAAGTTCGTGAATATCTGCATGAACCCAGCCAACGTTTTGGTAATAGCCGGTCCATTCAGCCACTGCACTGAATTTCTTGCCACCATCTGTTGATTTCCAGATATTTACGCCGCCTATATATAATTCATTGAAATTATTAGGGGCAACGGCAATTGCAAGGTCATAAATCCCCTGCCCGCCCGACATATTTTGATCGATACTTGTACTCAGATAGTTCCATCCACCGTTTGCCCTTGTGTTTACAGCACTCCAATTCAAACCGGCATCAGTAGATTTCATGATCGAATGGAATCCCTGGCCGTTGTTGTTTTCGTACTGCGAGGCTATTAAATATACGCCCTCTGGATTATTGGAAGATGTTGCAAAAATAATCCTTGCTACAGATGATTCAAGTGTTTTTGTTACAGCCATCGAATTATTGGAAACCGTGAATTTGCCGATTGAGAAATTTGAGGGGAAACCGCCCATAACTGTATATAAGGCGCAATAGACTGTATTTGGGTCATTGGGCTTGAAGGCAATATGCCTTACGGCATTGCTGCTGTAAGCAAGCGTCCAGTCGGCACCGCCGTTTGTTGTAATGTACAGCCCCTTATTGGTAGCTGCCAGTACCATATTATCATCGTTAGGGCTTAAAAGAATAGAGTTAATAAGAACATTCTTGTCTACGGTATTTTGCAAACCGGCTAAAGTCCATGTGGCCCCACCGTCTGTTGTTTTCAGCATTCCTATGCTGTATGAGGCAAACTGCGTGAATACACCGGCACCGTCGGCATCGCCTGTGGCTGCATATACGATATTTGGATTTTGCTTGGATATCTTTATATCAGTAATGCCGATAGACATGAATTCAGTAAAAGGAAAAGTTACCCAGGTGGTTCCTCCGTTGGTTGATTTCCATACACCTCCAAATGAAGCACCTGCCCATAGTATGTTTGGATTTGAGTGGTCAATTTCTATACAATTCACTCTTCCCAAGCCAGGGTTAATATAAGTCCCCTTTTTTGCAGGTTCGTTTACCGGGCCCAACGGCTGCCAGTCTGCTTTGTTGGCATTAGGCTTGTTGTTTTTATTCTTTGTGATATAACTTGAGTATTCTGAAAACAAAGCTGCTGCAGAGGGCAAAGTGCCATCGGGGAGTACCCTTTGCTCCAGGAAATACTCCATGCGTTTATATTGTTTCCAGCCCTTGCCTTTGCCTGGATTTTCATCGCCCCACAAGGATTTGTAATATTCTTGTTTTTCGAAAAAGTTTATTTCCTGTTTGCCTGAGTTTGCTTTATCAGCCTGTGAGAACAGGCTGCCCGGAAAAACCAGGCTTATCATAAAGAGTGTATAAAACAGTGATATTCCAGCTCCGGCCATCATTTTCCTAACCTTCATCATTTTCCTCCCTTGTAATCTATTTTTGATTATGTAAAAACTTTAAAATTAACAAAATTAGTTTATATATTGAATAACTGATTTTGCTTGTCAAGCTCAAACAATAGACACTAAAACTTGAAAAACATTACAATAATTACCAATATTTTTTTATCCATTACATTAACTTTATATGTATTATCGTCTTATAATAATAATTGCTTAACTGTTAGGCAATAATGTTAAAGTTATGTTAAAGTGGCGAATTATTTAGCCGAATATATATATACAATGTAAATAATATTAATAATATGTACTTACTAAAAGTAGGACGGGCAGGGATTGTTAATAAAAATTTATTAATTTTTTTGTTAGGCTTATAATATCTAATTTTAGAATTTGTAAGAATGACTTTATAAGGATTTTGGAATAAGATGGAAATATTTAAAATAATACTGATAATCTTGATTAGTTATATGTTGGGCTCGATACCTTCGGCAGTGATTATCAGCAAAAAATTTTTTAAGTTCGATATCAGGCAAAAGGGTAGCGGCAACATGGGCAGCACCAATGCTTTCCGCATTCTTGGATGGAAATGGGGCCTGCTGGTTCAAATATTGGATGTAGCCAAAGGCTACCTGGCTGTTGTAGTAGTAGCCAATTTGCTCGGCAGTGACATTGCTTTCAATTCCATCGAAAGTTTCGAAGATATGACACTTGTCCGTATTATTGCCGGAATCAGTGCCGTGTGTGGCCACATATGGTCGGTATTCGTCGAGTTCCACGGAGGAAAGGGCATTAATACCGCAGCAGGTTTCCTGCTTGGAATAGCGCCGCTCGACCTTGGTATTGCTGTGGGCTTTTTTATAGTAGCACTGATTTTTTCGGGTTATGTTTCGCTCGGGTCGATTACTGCCGCCCTGGCGTTCCCATCTTCTATCATCTTCAGGC
>DAINRZ010000467.1:0-3519 GCA_036741575.1 Kapaibacterium sp. (SeqCode) | reverse complement strand
CACTTCTTCGAGGGCTTTATGAAGGAATACGACAGCGAACAGAGAATAAAGCGCGGCGAATACTATACTCCCGACCCCGTTGTATCATTCATTGTCCGTTCTGTTCACGAGCTTATAATAAAAGAATTCGGACTGCCGCTTGGCCTGGCCGATTATACCACCTGGGGCGAAATGGTTGCCGCAGGCAAAGCCGGTGCACCACAAGGTTATCCGCCTGGCAGCGATAACTGGAAAACTATTGAAAATACTCCGTTTATTACTATTCTTGATTTCTCGACCGGCACAGGCACTTTCCTGAAATATGTAATTAAACTGATAGACGAAACAATGAAAAGCCACTGGCAGGTGCTGCGAAAAACCAAGCACGAAATAAAAGAGCTGTGGAACGATTATGTTGACAACCACCTGCTGGATAAGATATTCGGGTTCGAGCTGAAAATGGCGCCATACGCAATATGCCACATGAAGCTGGGGCTGGTGCTTCAGGAAACCGGCTACGCCTTTGGCTCAGGCAAGCGGCTGAATGTGTACCTGACAAACACGCTGGAGCAGGACTTCGAAAAACGGCTCTCTGGCTTGCCCTGGCTTGCCAATGAAACAGTGCTGGCAAACAACGCCAAACTGCATCCGATAACAATTATCATGGGCAATCCACCATATTCTGTGAGCAGCAGCAATAAAAGCGGATGGATACAAAACCTGATTGCGGATTACAAAAAAGACTTGAATGAGAAGAAACTGAACCTCGATGACGATTACATTAAATTCATAAGGTATGGTGAGTATTTGGCACAGAAATCATTACATTCAATTCTTGGAATAATAACAAATAATAGCTTTATTGACGGCGTTACTCACAGGCAAATGAGAAAACATCTATTAGAAACCTTTGAAGAAATTTATATTATGGATTTGCATGGTAGTGCAAAGAAAAAAGAAACTGCACCAGATGGTGGATTAGATCAAAATGTATTTGATATTATGCAAGGGGTTAGTATTAATATATTTATTAAAAAAGGAGACCAAAAGAAGAATTCAATGTTAGGAAATATTAATCATCATGAATTATTTGGTAAAAGGGTTATAAAATATAATACCTTGAGTGTTAATAATATTATTAATATTCAATGGCTTAAAATATTTTGTGAGGATCATCTATGGTATTTTATACCGAAAAACTTTGGTTACAAAGAAAAATATGTAAAAGGATTCCAAGTAGAAAAAATATTTGAAAAAAATTGTTCAGGTGTTCAAACTGATAGAGATAAATTATTTATCGATGATAATGTTGATGATTTGGAAAATAGAATAAAATTGCTTTTATCAAAAAACTACTCAAAAAGTTTTGAAATAGAATATAATATTAAAGATTCATCTGGTTATAATCTATTAAGAAGAATTTCTAATTCAACATACAATGTACTAAAAATTAATAATATTAATTATAGGCCATTTGATATTAAGAAAATTTACTATGATGAAAAACTAATTAGTAGAGCTGGCTTTGATTCAAATAGGCATTTACTATATGAAAATATTGGATTAATAGCAAAACGAGGATTTGAAGAAGAAAAATCTATGCCTTGTTTTAGTACAAAATATATTTCAGATAGAAGAGGGTGGTCAAGACCAGGTATGCAAGGTGCAGAAAGCATTTTCCCTTTATATCTTTACCCTGATAATTCTATTCAACAACGTATAATCCATCAAAAATTCAGAAAACCAAATTTAAACATTCATATTATTAATGAAATTTCTAATATCTTAAATTTAGTATTTACAAACGAAAAAGAAGAAAGTAAGGGTACCTTTTCCCCAATTGATATACTTGATTACATATATGCAGTGCTACACAGCCCTTCATACAGGGAAAAATACAAGGAATTTCTAAAGATAGATTTCCCCAGAGTGCCTTATCCACCTGATGCAGAAACTTTCTGGTCGCTTGTGGAGCCAGGCAGCCGGTTGCGGCAGTACCACCTGATGGAACACCCTGAAATAGACAAATTCATTACAGAATATCGCGTTGCCGGCAGCAACCTGGTGGAGAAGCCAAAATACGAAGGCGGCTCGGTATGGATTAACAAACATCAGTATTTTTCGGGCGTTCCGCAGTTAGCCTGGGAATTCTATATCGGCGGCTACCAGCCTGCCCAGAAATGGCTGAAAGACCGCAAAGGGCGCACCCTGACAGATGAAGACATAAAACACTACCAGAGAATAATTGTCGCACTAACCCAAACCCACAGTCTGATGCAGGAAATCGACGAACTGACGCGGGAGTGGATATGAAAGGGGGACACAAGCGGTTTCATCCCCCTGCCCCCATTCTTCACTTCGAAATTCACCATTAGCTTCGCTGGCCTCCGCTTCGCTTCGGCGCTTTATTCCTTGTTCCCCCCCCAATCTTCACTTCAATATTATACTCTTCATCCCCCCCCATTACTCCCCTGCACCTGCCGGCAAGCCAGGCTCCACCATTATTACTTCTTCCCTTTGTATCGTCACCGAGCCTGTGTCGGCGCCTTTGGGCTTCCTTACGTACTTTTTGAATGTATAACACACGGGCGTATATTTTGCATTTTTCGACTTTGAATAATAGGCGGCAATTTCCGCTGCTTTCCTGATAATCTCTTTGGGTGCTTTTTCGTCCTTAGCAGAGCGAAGCACGCAGTGCGAGCCGCTGGAACCCCGAGCATGGAACCAAAGGTCATTGGGCCGGGCAAACTTCATCGTCAGTTCGTCATTGTTGGCGGCGCTTTTGCCGACGTAAAGAGTATAGCCCCCGGCCAGTTCGAAAACCTTGAATTTCGATGCCGCTTCGTTTCTGTCCTGCATTTTATTTCCTTTGTTGCCAATATTTTCCAAATCTTTTACTGAATGTGCCGATTCGAGTTCTGCCAGCTTAGCTTCTGCTTCGTGCAGCTGCTTTTGCATGCCCGGCAGCAGCTTTTTCCTGTGAACGACAGATTCTTTTGTTTTGCGGGCTTTGTCGAAATACCTGCCGCTGTTTTGCATTATCGTCAGTTTTGGGTCGAGCGGGATAACCAGCCTGCTGCCGTCCCAGTAGTCCAGTTCGGCACTGCTGCCTGCTTTTTCCTTTGAATTGGGCTGTGCTGCCAGCGCTTCGGCGTAGTGCCTGTAAAGCTTTTCCCTTTCGAGTGCATCGGAGCTGTCGGAATACATTTCGATATTTGCCCTTAGTTTTCGAATTTGGCCCTTTAGCCTTTCGGTTGCCTGGGAATAGCTGCGGTAAAAACCGTCGTGCTTGATTGAATAAACAATCCTGCGCTCCACAGCTTTATTGATATCGGTGTGGGTTTCGATTATTTCGGGATAATTGCCGAGCTTTGCCAGCGAGAGAATCGCATTTTTATTTTCTGCTTCGAGAATATAGTATTCCTGTGTATTTTTCAATTCGCCGATAAATTCGTTCGCCCTTTCGAGAATTTTTGATTTTTCACCATCGGTAAAATCTCCCGGCAGTGCGCCGGGATTAATGCCCATCCTGCGGATTAG
>DAINRZ010000466.1:0-3519 GCA_036741575.1 Kapaibacterium sp. (SeqCode) | reverse complement strand
CCCTGAGACGCACGCCGTGCGTCTCTACAATGTGCAAAATATATCATATATCATACAACGAATATCAAATTATAATATTATATTAATCTATTTATGCAAATATACGAAATTATAACTTGCATCTCCAAATATTAATGAATATAATTTTGTTATTTGTAACGAATATGTTGGAATGACATTCTTACTCGGCAGAGGGTATGATGAGAGAAAATGTGCATCGGCCCACGGATTTAGAGGCTGTGTGAAAAATGGAAATTCACAATATTGAAAGGTATGTTTTTTAATCAAAACATCATTAGAAAATGCCATATAAGCGATTTATGGAAGAAATAATTTTTGGTTTTTTGCTTGTATTTGACTTTTCACACGGTCTCTTTACCCGTGGGAAGCATGGCAAAGTGGTGGGAGGCAACAGTCAGTAGTGAAATGCCACTGCGGTAAACCGCAGGATTGATGGCATGTAGTTTATATGTTAAACCCCTGACGGGATCTGGACATCTTAGTATGCAGCATTCATCCGATGACTCGCTGAGTCATCGGATGAATATATGATGCAGTTACACCTGCGCAAGCCCATTTTCCTATAGTTGCCTGCCGGAAACTCAATAATTTACAATTAAATCCTTACTTAATAACATTAAAATTAGCAACATAACGCTTGTTGTTTATTATTGCAGCGCATATATACGAGCCGGCCTGGGCTATGCTCAGGTCGAAGCTCTGAAGGCCTGCCGGCAGCGTTCCGTCGAAAACGCTTTTCACAAGCCTGCCTTTCAGGTCGAAAATGTTGATCCTAACGGTTGCATCGCGAGCCAGTTCGAATTTCAGCACAGACTGGCCGTGGTTGGGATTGGGAAATACATTTAGCTGGCTGCCCCACTCGCCTTTGACTGTGTCCTCAACAGATACAGAGCGGGGCTTTAGCACGCCTATATTACTAAGGTCTATTTCGCCCCCGGTTTTGAATACCTCTTCGATTTCCTGCTCTGTAGCGCCGAACCAGACCCTCAGGAATTCGGAATATGTTCTTCTGTAGTCATACTGCATTTTGATATTGCCGTCTTCGTCCCAGTCGTTTTCGGAAATCTTTGGGTATTCGCCAAAGTACCCGCCGTTGACATAAGCCCCCCCGAATATAAACTGCATCGACGCTGCCCCGTGGTCTGTACCGCGGCTGCCGTTGTCGTATGCGCGCCTGCCGAATTCCGACGATGTCATACCTGCAATCCTGTCGGCAAAACCGAGCTTGGTGGCATCGAGCAAAAAACCGCTGATTGAATCTGCAATATGCTTTAGTAGTGTCGGGTGTTGCCCCGTCACATCTGTCCCAGAAATTTCATTCTGTTGCTGTGCATGAGAATCGAAGTTGCTCAGGTTGACGTAATAAATCTGCGTTTGCAGCCCTCCTGCTATCAAAGCTGCTATGGTTTTGAATTTCTGTGCCAGGCCGTCGGTATAATTTCCTTCGTCTATTAGCTTAATGCCTTTGTCGTATGCCGCTTTAACGGCATTGGCATACATTTCCGTCTGCTGTGCTATTACATGGACAAAGTTGAATTCGCCTGCATAGTCTGTATTTGCTGTCATCATCGGGTCAATAGGCGCAAGCCCTTTGGCAAGGTTGTAGAAGTCATCCACACTATTGATAGCCATGCCCATATCGCCTTTCTTGCTGCGGAACATGAGCGAAAGAGTGCCGCCTATCTGGATTGCAATAGGATTCTCGGGTATTACAAGCGGGAATTGCGGCAGTTTCATTGCGAAAAACCTGCCCAGCCATCCTTCGGTAAGATTGACAGACGCATCCGAGGAATTAATGCCGCTCAGCCAGATATCCTGGGCCCGGAAGTGCGACATATTCGTCGGCTCGAAACCTATGCCCTCCACAATGCCGAGGCTTCCGTTTTCGAACATTCGCTTCATACCGCCGTTAGGTACATCCTTTGTAAGGGCAGGATGCAGGTAAACAGTATTGTTGGCGCTGTCCACGACTTTGTCGAGCAGGTTTTTGGGAATACTGAGGTAAGGCCTGATATTATAATAATCATCATTGTCGGCAGGCACAACTGTATTAAGCCCGTCGTTGCCGCCGAAAAGTTCGAGGATAATCATGATATTATCGCTCGGCGCCTCGAAAATTTCATCGTTTGGAATAACATCGAAAACCTTGCTGTGTGTAATTTTCGGGGCTATTACTGTTGCCGCAGCCGTAGCAGCGGTTGCTTTTATAAAAGTTCTTCTTTTCATTTTTTATTTCCTTTCTATATTTCTTAACATAACTGGAAATCGGGAGCTTTAAAAAAAGCAGTAATCAACGCCCGAAGGCCTTTAGCGGCTGTTTGAACGTTCCCGTTAATTGTTGCGGCCCATTCTCCTGCGCCGACTCCAGCGCCCGCAAGCAGAATCGCTTCGTAGGTGTCGCGCCTGGCAGCCGTGAAAGCTATAGGGAAGAAATGCTCAATAAGCGATGAAATCAGGGTTGCAGAGTTATCGAATCCCGTAAATTGTTTTGCCAAATCAACAAGCTGCTGGTCCGAAGCTTTTGCCAGGATATCTTTAGCATATTTAACCCTCATAGGGAAAGTATAAGTGGAAATCCAGTTCCTGTAAGCATCCCAGCTACCCACGTTCGGTGGATCATAGAGCGCCTGCTCCAGGTTGAATACAGCCGCAAATTCGGCAGCCCTGCCCCCTAATTCGGCGCCAAGCTGTTTTTCGATGCCAACAAGGAATTCGGGCGGAGTTTTAATCTGAACGCCGATATTATCTTCCTCGTAGAAATGGACGCTTGTGAAAAGGGCCTTAAGGACTGATTTTACATCGAATCCGCTGCTGCGGAATATTGCTGCCATTTCCTGAGTAATAGCCTTGTCGTTGCTATCGCTGTTGCTGTAAACAAAATATCTGTAAATTTTATTGCAGACAAAGTAAGAAATGGATTCTGCCCTTTCTGTAAACATTATGTTAATTAATCCCCTCACTTCCTGCTCTTTGACAAGCTCCTCGGTGTTTTCGCTTTCGTTGCGCGCAGGAATAGTATTGCCCATAAACTCCTTCGAGCCAATATCATGAAGGTCGGGCACAAAGAATGTGGCAAAGTATTCGCCGGGGCCTATTTTTTCCTGGTAGGGGTTTGTGCGCCAGCCGGTTAGTACCTTCGAACCTTCCTTAATATCGCCTTCGGTATAGTTTTTGTCGCCGGTAAATATATTGCCGGTCCCCATAGTGAAAAGTTCCATCAGCTCGCGCATATAGTTTTCGTTGGGAAACGTTTTCGAGGAATAGAACAGGCTTTGGTACAGCAGCATAGCTCCGTCGAGGGTAATCTCTTCGGCTATAGCCTTATAATTCACCAGCCTGTTTTTGCGCAAAGTCTGGTTGTTCCTGTAGCACATAGGCGGCGGGATAAGCGCCAGGGTGTCATAGGTAAACTCAATACACCAGACGGTTGACCAGAAAAGAGTCAGCTTTTCAATTGCAGTGGTTTCTTCATTTCTCATAAGTTCGAGCCACCACCCG
>DAINRZ010000465.1:0-3521 GCA_036741575.1 Kapaibacterium sp. (SeqCode) | reverse complement strand
ATTAGCAGAATCGTCTTGGATAGCCCGGTGTTCCAGATTACTGATACCACTGATTTCGGAAAGTATTAGTTCAAGGTTATCGGAATTGCGCGATACAGCAGTAACTTCGGCACCCGAACGGGCAAACTGCAAAGCTATTGCCCTGCCTATACCCTGCGAGCCCCCGCAAACGAGCGCTCTTTTGTTATTGAGAATAATATTCATACCAATACCTATTTATAATCAGAATTTACAAAATTACCCTGAAAGTAAGGATAATCAAAAGATATTGCTAAAGGGTAAAAAATTAAAAATAAAGTCCTGAAATTTTATCTTGATAGAAAATTATATTTTCCTTAATTTTGTAATCCTGAAATTCAGGAGGAATCGCATAATGGTATTGCAGCGGTCTTGAAAACCGCCGGGCGCAAGCCTGTGGGGGTTCGAGTCCCTCTTCCTCCGCAATAATGCCATATAAATCCTTATAATGCTTTAAATTATAAGGATTTTTTTATTACTGGCAGTATATCTGAATATTATATCATTTTCAATTGGCTTTCGCAATATTTTGTGGTTAGCATGGGCAGGGCCGGACAGCCCCCCTGCGGCTGCCATTGATGAATTCGGCAAAGACAGCGCCCTCCATGTCGATAAGCTTGGTAATCGAACCCTGGTGGCCATTGATGCTTAACGCTTGTATGTTTCCCTGATTCATTGCGTGTTCATACTTGTAACAAAAAAAATACACTCGTTTAAACAATTTAACAAAATAACAGGATAACCTTAAAGTTAATTCAGGTTATCCCTAAGATTTCTCCTAGATTAATGCAACAGGCACGGGTACTAACCGCCCAAGGAGCGTCTAATCCTGCTTGATTATCTTGTAGTCGAGCGGCTTGCCGTCGATTACGATGCGCATGACATTAACACCGTTAGGTTTACCCCTTAGGTAATCTTATAGGCATCGCCGAAATCTTCTTTTTCAATTATAGGCTTACCCTCGAGGCCGTAAACTACTAAACTCGTTCTTCTGCCTTTGGGCAGGTCTGAAATAGTTACCTCCAGCCAGCCTTTTGTTGGGGTTTGGAGAAACTGTTATTACACAGTTCAGGATACTATCTTTGTATTCTTTATCTGTCGGAGCCTTTCTGCCAAAAGGAATATTACTCATGCCGTCCCTGTTTCCTGCATTATCATGATGATAATGCAGGAAAATATTTGGATTATATATTCAATAAGTAATGTAATAAATCATTATTGTAAATGGAAATCTCTCTATTCTAATCTCTTGGAAAATTAAAAAGAAATTTATTAATCTGTAACAATACCACTGATTATTTCTATTATTTCTACATTAGTATTATTAACTAAAATTACTTTAATTAAATTTTCTCCCCAATAAGCTTGGTACCAAAATAAAGATTGGTTATTATGAATCAGAATTGGATGACCTATGTAATAATCTTTATAATCCCGATATTCTCTAAATATCTCTTCCTTAATCACAGAGTCAGATTCCATAAGTTGATTAATTGAATTATAGTTAATACTTAAATAAACATTTCTCTTCCCTCTATACGTTGAATAAGGATTCAATTTATATTTATGAGGTTCTTTACCGATTATTTCATTTAAGTAATTTGAATCAAGTTCGCCAGCTAATCTGAACACAAGTTCAGACTGATTTAAATCCATTAATATTTTTGAAATACTAACGAAGCCATCCATACATTGATGATAATCTTTATGAGAGTTGAGGCCGTTTTTAAAGAATTGCCAAATGTTACCCCAAAAAGAATAACTATCCGGATGAATTTTTTTTGCCTCTCCAAATAAAAATTTTAAATCATTGATTAAAGTATCCTGTAATCCGTTCGGAGAATGATTTACAAGCGCATATAACAATTTCTCAGACACCCTGTTATATTTGAAAATAGAGAAATCCGGCTCATCATGTCTTTTAAGCCTCGCAAAATTCATTAAGTAATAATCAAAAAGCAAATCCCCAAACTTTTTATTTTTTTCACAGTATCCTGCTAATTCCAATATTCTGTTAGAGTATTTTATTTCAGTGTCATTTTTGATACAATCTTCAATTTGAATGCAAATTACTTCGATTGCCGTATTTTTATCTAAATAATAAACATCATTAGGCAACAAATATTGATATGCATCAATATATCCATTTTTTTTGGCAATATTAAAATACTCATCGACTGACAGAGATTGAATAAAACTATCACTTAATGAAAAACTTGTTATTAATACCATTAAATAAAATATATTCATGTTAATTTATCATTTAATTAATCAATAAGTATTTTTTACAAGTGTTAATATAACAAAGTAATACTTGTAAATCTATAAAGAATTAGCTATTTCTATAAAAATTCTAATCATTTGTATCAAAAAAACTTTCATATTATTTCCCTTTTTATTAATCTAATATATTCTAGATGCCGCTTAATATAAATTGCACATGCATGAAAGATATTTCCCGTTTCAAAGATTGTTTTCTTCTCATATTTACCATCGATGTTAGATCTATAATTTACAATATACTTACCCTCTTTAATAATTTCCAAAGAATATGTTGGCATAGCCCTTTCATCATCCGACCAAAGTAGCCAGTGTTCGACAAGATGTGGTTGCTTAACAAGTCTATTGTAAATTTTCATTTCATCGATACTATCAAATTCTTCAAAATAGCCAGACTCTTTCAGGAGTGTATAAGCTGACTTATTTCGAATTTCATGGAAAACAATCGGAATTCTAAGTATGTTATCTATTATATCATTTAAATTCATTTTATTTACCTTATTAATTCTGTACCTTTTTACTCTTTCAGATTATCATCAAAATTCTTTTTTACATCACAATTTTTTCATCTCTTACCTGAACAATACATTAAAAGTAAATTATTAATTTTGTTTTTTCTTTCTTTTTACTTTTTTATCCATTATCTTTTTTAAATCATTTAAATAAATATCCCTAATACTTTCAAGTTCAAGTATAATGAATCGTGCACAAACTTCAAGTACATCAACCGAAACAAGAATTGTCTCCATCGGACGATCTTTAAATTCTTTTGTCAGATAATACTTGTTATCTTTCATTGTTACCCATAAACATGGAGTACCTTTATAGTCGTACCCATAACTCAACCAAGGTTCTATGAATTTAGGATGTTTTTTTAATGCATTATAAATTTTTTCTTCATCGATTTTATCGTAAGCTTCAAAATATCCTGTATTCTCAATTAATGAATACATACTTAGACCAATTGATTTATCGTAGTATAACACTGGAAATTTCAATATTTCCATTAGGACATTTTTAGTTTTTATATTCGTCTTTTTTTTATTCAAATTTTCCAAGTAATAACCTCTCGTTCTTTCCAGTTCCATCATAATAAAATGTGCACATATTTCAAATACATCAACCGTAACAAAAATTGTTTCCATAGGACGATCTAAAAATTCTTGTTTCAGATAATACTTGTTATCTTTCATTGTTACCCATAAACATGGAGTACCTTTATA
>DAINRZ010000464.1:0-3525 GCA_036741575.1 Kapaibacterium sp. (SeqCode) | reverse complement strand
CCTAAAAGCATAATAGAATGGGAAAAATGGTATTTTGAGCATGCATACACATTAACAAAATCGCCTGTAAAAATTACGAAACAAGTAATACAAGAACTTGGCGAAAGGCTTTATGAAAAAATTAAAACTGTTGTTATTCCTGAATGGACTTCTGCTTTTAATAGTTTAACCCTCGAAGATTGTATTAGTTATATTTACAATCTTACAGTCAATAGGACTTATGATGGGTACTTAAGGGAAAAATCCGTAGTGAATGACGTGCTATCAAAAGAGTTCCCAGAGGTGAAATTTGTTGAAAGCGATATTGACTTAGACCATGCCGGAGATATTGATTATCTGGGTTTTGTCGGCAAATATGCCTTTGGTATTCAAATCAAACCAGTTACTGCAAAGGCAAACTTTGGCAATTATTCACCTTCGGAAAGAATGAAAGCTAATTTCAGGGAATTTGAGGCGAAATATAAAGGTAAAGTATTTGTAATTTTCAGCTTAGATGGTGAAATTGCTAATAAGGAAGTTATCGAAGAAATTAGAAATGAGATTAAAAGGTTAAAAGAATTATAGATTGACTTTTAAATAAACTACATAATCAACACCTTCTCCATGACCTCAATCAATTTAACGCATATACTGTCGCATACGGCATAGCCGCGGGGTGTAAGCCTGATTTTTTCACCGGCCGGGTATATCAAACCAAGTGAATGATATTCTTCCAATTCTTTCCTGCAAACAAATAGAATATCTGTGTTAAACTTTACATCGAATTTCTTAACATCCAAACCCTCGGCACGGAGAGAAAGAAGCATTGTTTCTGTCAGTTCTTCTTTTGGGCTTATTGTTTCGGTAAAATCAAGGGGCAAATCATTATTATCAATCATTTCGAAGTATTTCCTTAAGTCCCTGACGTTGCCGTACCTGATACCATTTAGGTAGCCGTGGGCCGAAGGGCCGAATGCCAGGTATTCGCCGGAATTCCAGTAATTTAGGTTATGCCTGCACTTCTTGCCGGGCTTAGCAAAGTTAGAGACTTCATATTGCTCATATTCTGATTTTGCCAGTTCATCTATTAAGAAAAAGTAGAGTTCGGATTCATAGCCGTCGTCGTTTTTGTTGATTAATCCACGGCTCCAGCCACGGTGCAAGGGCGTACCTTCCTCATATATCAGGCTGTATGCAGAGATATGGTCAGTTTCGAGTGCCAGGGCTTTGTCTATACTGCTTCCCAGTTTTTCTTTTGTCTGTCCGGGCAAAGAAAATATCAGGTCGAGATTTATATTTCCGAATCCGGCCAGCCGGGCTGTTCTGATAGTATTTGATGCCTGTTCGGAATCATGTATTCGCTGCAGAAACTTTAATTCATCATCATTAAAGGACTGCACTCCGATACTCAGCCTGTTAATCCCGGCATCGAGGTATCCTTCCAGGTGTTGGTTGATTCTTGATCCTGGATTGCATTCAACAGTTATCTCGGGATTATCTGATAATTTTGCATATTGTTCCAGGCTGGCCATAATTAACTTCAAATGGGCCGGTGTAAGAATCGATGGAGTTCCGCCGCCGAAGAACAGGGTATCGGCAATAAATTCATAGCTTTTGTGTTCCGAAAAGAATATCTCTAACTCTTTAATCAAGTAATCGATAAACATTTCAGTGAGAGATAGTTCCGTTATTGAGTAGAAATCGCAATAGAAGCATTTCCTGCTACAAAAAGGGTAATGTATATAAACTCCGATGTTTTTTAACTTTTTCATTTATTTAGTTCTTCATTTTTTTACAATATTTGGCTAAATTACTTTTTTCGATAGGCTAAATTATAAACAATCATTTTATCGTAAAAAATAAAAGTTAAAAATTTGTCATTTGCGACGTACATTATAGAAAATAAAATATGTTGATCGAAATACAGGAAATGAAATGAAAATAGTATCGAAAATGATGGTTGCGGCATTAATTTTATTTAGTGGAGCAGAGTTTTCTAATGCTTTTTACGCCGAAACTGAATTTGCTGTAGCCCAGGCCGGAAGTACTACTTCAAAGCAATTCCGCAAGGTTACAAACAATGCATTCGATTATGGCGAAAGGCTTGAATACGACGTTGTATATTCGTTTATAACTGCAGGGACAGGCTATTTTCACATAATACCTGCAAAGTATATGGTCAACGACAGAGAGTGCTACGATATACGCTTCCAGGTCAATTCCTTGAAGAGCCTGGAATTTCTATATAAAGTGCAGGATACCTACAGAACCGCACTCGACGTGGATGGTATTTTCCCCTGGAAATTCGAACAACGGATACGCGAAGGAAAGTACAAAAGGGATGCCAAAGCAGAGTTCGATCATGTGAACAAAAAGGCAATTGTTAAGAATAAATCTTATAATGTTCCGGAATATGTACACGATATAGTATCTGCTTTTTTCTATGTCAGGACTATGGATTTGTCCTCGATGCCCAAGGGCAAAGTATTTACTCTAAAGAATTTTTTCGACAACAAAGTTTACGACTTGGGAGTAAAAATTCACGGGAAGCAGACTGTTGAAGTTTCGGCAGGAAAATTCAAATGTATCGTTATCGAACCCCTAGTCGTCGAGGGCGGATTGTTCAAAAACGAAGGAAAAATCCTGATTTGGCTGACCGACGACGAAAATAAAATTCCTGTGAAAGTATCTACAAAGATATTAATAGGCGACGTCTCGGCAGAACTAACAAAGTATTCCGGCGTTAGAAACCCTATGAAAGCTAAGTTAAAATAATGAGGGCTGTTATGAGTTACATGAAATATTTTTGTCCTATTTGCCTGGTGTTACTGTTTTTCCTTTCTGTTGCCCAAAATGCCAATTCTCAGGAATCAACTGCCGGTGTTTACGACAAAGTTCTCAGCAAGTATTCAGGAGTAAAATCTGTTACTTTCAGCTTTGTTTCGAAGGAACAGCCCGGTTATAAGGGTACTGTAAAGGCTAAAACAGGAAATAAATATATAATCACAACCGGCGGCAGGTCTATTACTTGCAGCGGAAAAACCATATGGAATTATACAAAAAAGGATAATAAAGTTGTAATCAGTAATTACGAAGAAGCCGAAAATGATGAACTTTCGCTCGAAAAGATATTCTTTGATTTCCTTGAGCAATACAAAGCAATTTCGATAACCAAAAGTATAAGTTCGGGCGGGCCGCCTGCCTGGGATCTGGTGCTGGAGCCAAAGAAAAAAGCAACAAAGGTAGGCAGTATGAGTTTATCCAAAGTAGTAATCCGAATCGATAGAAATAATTATTCGCTACTTTCAATTACTATAAACGATAACGGAGTAATGCAGACGTGGGGGCTTTCGAGAATTAAATTGAACAAAGAGTATAACGACTCAGTATTTAATTTCCCGATACCAGAAGGCGCTTCTGTTGTCGATTTAAGATAACAACCAACGAAATCTGCAAATAATTAATTTTGGAAATTCACTTTGACTTGCAGGCTAAATGAATGATATAATATTAAAGGCAATAGGAATTGAAATATCTTATAACACA
>DAINRZ010000463.1:0-3527 GCA_036741575.1 Kapaibacterium sp. (SeqCode) | reverse complement strand
CAAAAGTAATACTATTGGTATATTTTGCCAAATATTATTTACGGGCAACGGCGCATGGTAAGGTTACGGTATGAAAGCTGAGGAATCAATGATTGAAACTGTGCTAATTTTTTTATTAAATAATTAGCTAAAAATTTACTTAAAAATTTTGATTAATTCATTTATTTAGGGAATATTATGAAAATTAGATTGTTTTATATTTCAATATTAATCTTAGCTATTAATATATCTTCTTCCTTCTCTACAGATATTTGCTGCGAAAGCGTTTCGATATTTACCCAGCGAACAGCCGACTGTTGCGTAATATTTACCGTAACAAACCCTCACTGCCACGATTTGGGAATACTATTCGAGCAAAAAAACCTTACAAGCAACCAGTGGGAGGAAGAAGCGTTTCTTAACTGCTCTAACGGGCCAAATGAAGTATCTCATACAATGTGCACGCCGCCGGGCCAAAACGTTATACAATGGCGTATCAGGCTCACTTGGTCAATAGACAAAACGAGAGGCCAATGCTTTGAAGGGGATTTCAATTCAATTAACGAAAGAACCGGCACAATAGATATGTCGGATTGTTGCTATTGCCCAACCGGAATTACCGACTGGCTGACGCTTGAGGTTGAAGACGACAGCCCTGAATGCCCCGATGGCTGCAAAGTAACTCCACACCTGAATATTCCATCGGATATTACGTGCTACAAATACTACCACGTATGGATAGACGATGTGGAAGACGCTGCCAATACTCCTATTTCTACGCCTATTGAGAACAGATATGTATGTATAGACAAGGGGCAAACAGTTAATTACAAAGTATTCTTGTACAAAAGCCAGTACGAATACTACGAAGACTACTATGACTTCGAGGAGCAAATCTGTTATGCCGATGTCACCTCGCCGGAGTGTGTGGAACAGCCGCCAGAGCCTTGCATTCCCGATTGCCCGGAAACTCCGTTTATCTTGCGAGAAACAATTCCATTAGAACTAACGAATTGTGGCCCTGCAACTGATCCATGTCGGGTAAATGTTACTTACACTTGGCGTAAAGCATGCAATATATGGCAAGATATACAGATACTGGCAATTGACTTCCTTACTCCAGGATGCCCTGGCTCCTGTTCAATAATTAATATCTACAAAGATGTTCTTGGAGGGTTAATATCTCTTAATCAGATGAATTTTGAACCAGTTGATCCTCCTGATTGCTCTGATACGTGGCGGGTTGCAAACGGAGGCTGCTGGGGCAGGGAAGTTTTATATTATATTACAGACGGAGTTACAGTCGATTCTGTTCTTAGGTGGCATCCCTGCGAGGGAGCCGATTGCTGCTACCAGCAAATGCGAGTTTGCAGGCTAGAAAATGGCGTTCTTGTAACGCCCCTTGAGCCAATTTATGGTGTCGACTGCCCTGCCGGACTTGTTGTAGTGGACGACAAAGGCATAGAATACCCGTGTGTGCCCTCATGCAATTGGTCGGGTGAAGTTAACGGGGAATTCGGGGATCCGGTAATTGGAAGAGTTTCGCCCGAAGAAGAGAAGAAAAACCCTGATAATTATGATTTTGCAATTAGCGCCTCTCAAAGCAATGAAGCGTTTACAATAATTATCAAATCCAAAGAGCAGGGAATTAGTGAAATAGGCGTATATGACCTTAACGGGAACCTGATAAGCAAAATGGAAAACAAACTAAAAGCAGGCAGGAACGAGGCAACAATAAATACTTCGGGGATGAAAAACGGCATATATGTTTATTCGATAATAATTAACGGTATAAAAATTACAAGCGGCAAATTTGTGGTTGCCAGGTAAAAGCCTAATTATTGTTGCACCCCGCAATTTTGTGGGGTGCAGCATTAATGTAAATTGTAACTTTTTAAAGGAATCAGGTGTCTTTATTTTGTGTAAACAATTTGGGAAGATTATGAAATTTATTTTAATACTATTGTTATTCATATTTGCAACATTTGCTTATTCGGAAGTTACCTGGCAGCAGTTTTATTATAATAAATCCTCCGAACATCCATGGAAAATTGAAAGCCCCGATTCATTAGACTGTTTGGTTTTTATACCTAATCAACGTTATTTGAAAATTATATCATCAATTGATGGCGGCAATAATTGGGATACTTTAATAGACGAGACATGGAGTGATTACACAAAGCCAGCCCCAGTACCGTTTACTCCTGAAGACATGCAGTATCCGGCGAGAAATTTCCTTTATATTTCTTTTGTAGATGGTGTTATTAAAGCAAGCCGGGACCGTGGCAAATCATTTGATACTATCCAATTACCTACAACTTATCCCATTTTTTTTCTTCATATGATTGATTCAACTTTGGGTATAGCCTCCACCCGGCAGGAAATTTATTATACCGAGGATGGATGGAAAACATTTACAGAATTTATGTTCGACACTAACGAAATCTATTATATTACGAGCTTATGGATTCACTCACCAGAAAAAATTGATTTCGCTTCGAGCCATGGAATTGAAGGCCCTGTTTATTACCGAACCACAGATAAAGGAAAAACATGGAAAAAAACAAGAATAAATGTAAATAAAGTTCATTTATCGAGAATAAGGTTTCTAAACGATGAACTGGGCTGGATTGCAGCTCAAGAAAAAAATGGGATTGGCGACCAGCGTTATGATGTTCTGTTTAAGACTACTGATGGCGGCGACACCTGGGTATTGAATTACAGAAAGGAGAATGAACCGGTATTTGGGCTTCAGGACGTACTGTTTACCGATGAAAAGAGCGGCGTTGCAGTCGGGCAGTTTGGTAAAATATTGCGTACAACCAACGGAGGTGAGAACTGGTTCCAGGAATACTATACAGCTAAACCCGATATAGGATTACCATTGTCTATGATTTGTGGTAAAATTGGGACAGAGATAGTTATTGGCGTTCACCAACGAGGCTTGCTAAGAATGCCCGGGGTAACAGATGTTAACGAAATTCAAAGTAACGCCGAAGAAATATCTGTTTATCCAAATCCATTCGAAGATTATGTAAACATTAAAATTAACGCACCTATGGCAGATAATTCGCTATTTATTGAAATATTCAGCCCCGACGGCAGGATTGTTGAATCGGCAAAATTGGATAATATCTGCGGAGACGGATCGATCCGGTTCACGCCTGAAGTATCTGCTAAAGGTATATACATTTACAAAATAACAACGGGCGATAAGGTATTTACCGGAAGGCTGGCAAGGAAATAAAAACTATATTTTTAGGAGGTTTTAGGCAGCGAAATAATATCACCCGATATCCCTCATTACTGCGCAGGCAGGAATCCATATTAATCCAGTGAAGATCCGCAACAACCTCTACGGCCAAAATTTCCACTTGCATCAACCCTACGGTTTACCGTAGGGGACTTCCGCCACAGCCTCCTGCTTCCCACACTGTAAACCCGTGGGTTGATATATATTTTCTCTCGCCATATCCTCTGCCGGCAGCTAAAGCCGCCGGTTGCTATAACATTGCAGCAACACAGGGCTTTTGCCGTGTGAAAATTAA
>DAINRZ010000462.1:0-3534 GCA_036741575.1 Kapaibacterium sp. (SeqCode) | reverse complement strand
AACCTGGACAAAGACCTGGCTTTGGAGCAGCTTGCTGCTGTTGCGAATTTTTCGCCTTACCATTTCCACAGGCTGTTCCGCACCCTTGTCGGTGAACCGCTCTACCAGTTTATTCTAAGGCTCAGGATAGAGAGGGCTGCTGTGCAATTGTGCGAAAGCAACAATAAGCCGATTACCGATATCGCCTACGACTGCGGTTTCTCCTCACCGGCAGTGTTTGCCCGCGCTTTCAAAGATTTTTTCGGAATGACGGCATCCGACTGGCGGTCGGGCGGCAGCCGCGAAATTAGCAAGATTCGCAAAACAATGAGCAAAGATGGTGAAAGAGTTTCCAAATCCTCCGTTTATTTTAGCAATGAGTTCAATATCGATTATCAACAATTTATTTGGAGGATTACAATGAAAGAAGGCGGTTTGAAAACTGATATCGAAGTAAAAGATATGCCGGAGATGCAAGTGGCATATTTGCGCCATATAGGCCCTTATGCCGGCAACGAGCAGCTTTTTGCATCGCTGTTCGGCAGGCTGTTCGCATGGGCAGGCGCCAGGGGCCTGATAAGGTTCCCCGAAACCAAAGTTATCTCGATTTACCATGATAATCCTGAAATCACCGAAGAGGACAAGCTAAGGACAAGCGTTTGCATTTCTGTTCCGCCCGATACCCCCGTAGAAGGCGAAATTGGCAAGATGACGGTTCCCGGCGGCAAATATGCCGTGGCGCATTTCGAGATACTGCCGACTGAATACGGCAAAGCCTGGGATATGGTTTATGGAGCCTGGCTGCCCGAAAGCGGCTACCAGCCCGACGACCGTCCATGCTTCGAAATGTACTTGAACGATCCCAGGCAGCATCCTCAGGGCCTCCATATCGTTGATATTTATGCCCCTGTCAAGCCTCTTTAAACAGGCAGGAAAAACAGAAGGGGCACGGTGGTGGGATATTTTATCCTTTGTGCCCCTTTTTTAATTTGCAGGCGCGGCAGCAGGCCCGAACGGCAGCTTGCTGCCTGATTTATGGTTTCTATTGCGAAGCCCTGCATTTTGATGGCTTCGATATATGCATTACCTGTATATCATAATCCGACATAAATTTATTATACATAATATTAACGTTCTGGAGAGTAGTGTTTAACGCTTTGGCTATCAGGCCTGCCGAAAATCCGTAATCCTTCAGGTAGGCCACCAGGTAAGGCCTGTATTCTTCTCCCGCGATGCCGGGTGTTTTTTCGTCCAGCGGGTCAATACCTGTCACAGCTTTGAACCTTTCGACGGCTTTTTCAATAGTAAAGTCCTTTTCGGGGCCTCCGTCCGCCGGCTCATATTGCTTGCATTTGTGAGATTTTAATTCGAGTATCTCGCAATCATCTTCGTAATATTCCAACGGGGCTTTTGTGCATTCAACGAATAGGGTGCTATTCTGGTATTGCTTTCCAAACCTGCAGTTTTCGCAGGAAGGTACAGGTGTCATTTTCTTTAATTTTATGTAAGAAGGCAAAAAATCAATACACATATTGCTGTTTCCTTAGTAAATGTTGATTAAATAAGTAAGTTCCAGTTTGTTTAGTTCTTCCAGGATATCCAGGGCTTTTCTGTCTTTGTAAAATTCAACCATCATGCCGGCTTTTTCCAGTGCGTAGGTTATCGACGTGTGGTGCTTCGACATCAGTCGCGCAATCTGGCTTTTGTTAAGCTTAAGGCGTTTGCTTAGGTAGTAAGCAACTATTAGCCGGATGGTTACGGCTTCTCTGTTTCTCAGGCCCGATTTCAGTGAATTTGCGCTGTATCCCTGATTTTTCAGTGCTGCTGCGGCCGCCGAAAATATTGCCCTTTGCAGCAGCATGTCCATTCTTTTTACGCCTAACCTGTCGCTTTTGTTCAATATTGGCTTCTGATACATATGTTAAATATTTTTGCCGGTGAAAAAAATCTATTAGTTTAAGTTTTCATTCATATCGGTTGCCTGCGTAAAAATCTCCGCAATCAACGCAGCCCAAGCCTTGTTTCGCGCAGATATCAGCGCGCTGATAATACCCGAAGGGCATTCGGCTTCGTGCATTTCCTGCGAATGCTCGTCAATATCGGTGTATTCTCCGCAGTAGTCCCGCGCTGCCGGTTCTTCGTACCATTCAATTTTTATCATTTTCCTATATTTCAATAGCAGTTGCTTTAAAATCTACTGCAATTGCTTAACGGTGCAATATTCCCTATGCGGGGGGCGGGCGCGAGGCTGCCGCATACACCCGGTTCGCCCGTACCGGCGGGCTCGGTTATGTATTCGAAGGCATAGAATCTGAGGAATATCCGGCAGCCCTTGTAAAAAATATAGAATTCAAGGGCGCCTATGGGTTTGCCTGTTTTATCGTCTGTCCACCTGCAATAGTATTTATAATCGCCTGTATCGAACAGAGCTTTAGCGTGCTGATAGACAGCCCTGGCTTCGGCGCAGTCCCTTATTTGAACGGATATTTCGGGGAACCGCCCGCCGTCCGGGCACAGGTGGTTGGACACATCGAAATAGTAATTGCCAAGGCCGAGCGATTCGGTTATAATTCCTGCTGCATTAAACTTGTCGCTGATTTTTGGGGCGTTATTCATGGTGTTCTCCTTATAAAAGTTTGTTAATTATCAGTACATTTCTTTCCCATACTCAGATTGCCCTGAAAGCTACATCCGGGCAGCTATTTTCTTAAGGCTTTTTTCAAATAAATATCTGATCTATGAGAGATTTTATATAACATTTTTACAAAAAATTTGATTATATCAATTTTCTTTATTATATTGGTTTTCAAAGTACGATAATAAAATATTATTATTGTCAAATTTTGCAATACAAATATAAGTTTTAAAATTTGTATATCCAAATTTTTTAGTATATTTTTTTTAATAATTTTTGGGGAAGAGATGAAAAAAACATCAAAACAAGAAAGGCTTAGGTCGTTTGTTCAATTTGCCTTTCCAATTCAGCAGGCGTTTATCGACGATTTCCTGCGCAGGCTGGGAGAAAACGGCCGCAGGCTTACAGCCGAAAGGGTCAGGCAATTCCTGATTACCGACATTAATAATGTGCAGTACCTTAATATCATCGAGCAGATGGGGCTTAGTATGGTTTATTACCTTACAGGTAAAGAGCCGATTTTTGCCGATAACGAAAACGGCCAGCGCTTGGCCAAGCTATACGAATCCGCGCTTGTGCTGATCGACGAAACAGTCGATAAGAATCCGAAGCTTCGCAAGGTCGATCCCGATCTTGTCGATATGTTGCGCGACACAGTATTCTCGTATGTAGGCAAGTCGGCAGCCACCGGCAACCTGAAGAAAAAAAAATAACCCCGCGCAGCCCCTAGAAAATAATTCAGGGCAGGCCGGCACCGTGTCTTAGGCCGATTTACCAGTACTGGCTTTGTGTTTGTATCATTGCCGAAAAGGTATTGTATTCCCTAATCGAAACGGTTATAATAATTTTTTTTAAGAAGTTTAAAAAGATTACAATGAGGAATAATATGAAAAATAGAACGGAAGAGTACACGGCGCAAC
>DAINRZ010000461.1:0-3565 GCA_036741575.1 Kapaibacterium sp. (SeqCode) | reverse complement strand
AATCTTTGATTTATAAAATACTTAATATATTTTGTACTTCACGGAAAGTTGAGTATAGAATATTTAATTCTTTGTGACATCGGCCATACCAATTATAATTGAACAAATCCAATCAACAACCGGACAGTTCAGATTTAATTTATAAAACAAAAAGGATAGGATAATTTTTGGAAGTGATTACCTTTAACCTAAACGGATTGTATCTTTAATGCGAAATTTCCATAATTGAATCCGCAGAAAGCGTTTCATTGGCGTAAGTAGTGATTTTAGGCATTGCAAACAAGATAATTCAATTATTATCGTTATTGATTATCGTTACAAATTGGATATTGGTTTATGTAATTAAAAGGTTAAAATGAGTTTAGAAGAACGCATTAACGAAGAGATTAAAATGGCTGCAAAAGCCGGGAACAAGCTTAGGCTCGAAACGATTCGCTCCATTCGCGCAGCCATTCTCGAGTTTTTGAAAAGCGGCCAAAACATGGAATTTACTAAGGAAATCGAGGATAAGATCTTGCTGAACGCAGCCAAGAAGCGCAAAGACGCTATCGAAATGTACGAGAAAGCAGAGCGTTTCGAGCTGGCGGCAAAAGAAGAACAGGAACTTGCCATAATTAACGAGTTCCTCCCCAAACAGCTTTCCGAGGAAGAAATCGCTGCCGAAGTATTAAATATTATCAGCGAAACAGGCGCCGTAGATATGAAAGACCTTGGCAAAGTGATGGGCCTGGCGATGAACAGGTTGAAAGGCAAGGCCGACGGCAAGCTGGTGCAGCAAATAGTTAAAAATAAGCTCGGCTCTAACTGACATGAATTTCGATACAAATGACGAGCATCTGCTGCTCGTCGATTCGCTGCGGCAACTTGAATTCCCGTTAGTATTAGAAAAAGCGTCGGTTTTTACAGCATCGGCACTGGGTAAGGAAATAATCCTGGGCGCCTCGCCGGTATCAGATATATTCTGGCTTGTCAAAGAGCACAATCTTATCGAAGAAATGATCAGGCTGATTATTGAAGACGACTCCCTGCCTTTTGACGGGCTTAGCGATGTGAAACCCAAGCTGCAAAAATCCCTGATACAAAACGCTGTGCTGACAACTACCGAATTCCTCAGTGTTTTCGAGTCAATCAAGGCTTCGCGCCTTATTAAAAATTACTTTTATGTAAAGGAAAGCAAATACCCGGCTCTCGCCGAAAATGCCAGACTGCTGCACGACAACAGGCTGCTCGAAAAGCACATCACCGATACAATCGACGTTACGGGTGAAGTAAAGGATACAGCCTCGCGTGAACTGGCAAAAATCAGGGGAGATATTAATTCCAAGTCGGCCCACCTGCGCAAAAAGCTCCAGACAATCCTCCGAAAGGTTGCAGAAGATGATATGGTCCAGGAGGAATTTGTCACACTCAGCGAAGGCAGGTTTGTGCTGCCCGTCAAGGTGGAGCATAAGCGGCATATTTCGGGTATTATCCACGGCTATTCCCAGACAGGCTCGACCGTTTACTTAGAGCCTGCCGAGATATTCGAGCTGAACAACGAAATTTCACTGCTTAAAAACGAAGAAAAGAAGGAAATATACAGAATATTAGCCAACCTGACTGCAGAGCTTGGCGCCGATGCCCGTGAGTTTATCGGCTCTATTGAAGTACTGGCACATATCGACTCAGTATTTGCCAAGGGCAGGTATGCAATTGAATATGGCGGCATAAAACCTGATATATGGGAAAACGATGAAATATATATGCACGACATCAGGCACCCCCTGCTTGTCCATGCAAAGTCGAAAGAAAAGGTGAAGTCGCTGAGTATCGATTTTTCCGCAGGCAAGCGCGGCCACCTGATAAGCGGCCCCAACGCAGGCGGCAAGACAGTCGCCCTGAAAAGCATAGGCCTCAACCTGGCGATGGCGCTCAGTGGAATTTTTCCTCTCGGCGTTTGCAGCACCAATTTCAGGACAATATTTTCGGCTATCGGTGACCACCAGTCAATAGAGGCCGACCTGAGCACATTTAGTTCGCAGGTGCTGCGACTGAACAGGATACTATCCAATTGTACATCCAATTCTCTTGTATTAATCGACGAAATACTTTCGGGAACCGATCCACAGGAAGGTTCGGCACTGGCTGCCGGTATCATGGACACATTCCTGGAACTGAAGCTTTTCTTCGTAGTAACCACACACCAGTCAGCGCTTAAAAGCTATGCACTCACGCGCGACGTTATCGAAAACGATTCACTGGAATTCGATCAGGAGAAGCTGCTGCCGACATATAAGTTCCTGCAGGGTGTGCCGGGAAATTCTTATGCTTTCGTTCTGGCAAGAAATATCGGCATGTCTTCTTTAGTCCTGGACAGGGCGCAGAACTACCTCGGCTCGCGGCAGACAGAACTCGAGGAAAGCATTGCTGTTTTGCAGAAATACCGAAGCGAGATTGAAGCCCTGCGCGAACTTGCTATCCAGGAGAAGAACAATTCCGAGAAAATCCGCAAAAAATACGAAGAGAAGTTCGAGGAGATAAAAACAAAGCGCCGCGAATACATAGACAAAGCCAAAGAAGAAGCGTTCGAAATCGTGCAGAAATCGAATGCTCTGATAGAAAATACAATAAGAAAAATACAGGAAGAGAAGAAGTCTTTTGCAGAAATAAAAAAAGACTTTACCAAAGAAAAGACTTTGCTCGAAAAAGAGATAAAGACTAAGTTCATCAGGGAAAAGCAGGAAGGCAGCAGCGAGCCTGAATACCGGGAATTCAAGGCGGGCGACAGGGTGAAAGCCGACGAATCGCCAAGCGCCGGAACAATCTTAGAAGCCGACGAGAACAGCGCTACGGCGCTCGTCGAATTCAACGGGCTGAAATTCCGCCTGCCCTATTCCAGGCTGAAACTGACCGATGACAAGCCGGCCCCGGCAGTGAGTTCTGCCGCCAGCTACATCCGCTTCGACGCCCGCTCGCGGCTCGACCTGCGCGGCAAGCGCGCCGACGAAGCCTTAGCCGAAACGGACGAGTTTATCTCGCATGCGCTGATGACTAACGTCCCCCTGCTGACAATCATACACGGCAAGGGCACCGGCGCCCTGCGCGTAGCAATCCACGACTACCTGAAACACCACCAAATGGTAAAATCCTTCCGCCTCGGCGAACTCGTCGAAGGCGGCGCCGGAGTTACTGTGGTGGAGTTGAGGTGAGAATTGATATTCAAATGACAATTAATGTTATTTGTTAAAATTTATTATTTGTTTAATATTACTCTACGATAAAACTATTAACTTCCTTATTATTATCCGGTGAACTGAAAACCACATAATACCTGCCGGGTGCAATGGCCGGGGGCGGGATATATTCGACCGCGCCTGAATCTCCCCACGATTTGAAATTATAAGAGTCTAATAACATACCGATTGAATTATAAACTTCGAGTTTGCAGTCTCCTGAAATAAGAGCTGGTAATTCAATTCTAATTTGCTCACCGCTACTTATGATATTTGGGTACAGGGCCAGCCTGTTTCCGGATTCGTTTATTATTCCGGCTACGTCTGTGGTTTCGTCCTCGGAGTATTTTATA
>DAINRZ010000460.1:0-3568 GCA_036741575.1 Kapaibacterium sp. (SeqCode) | reverse complement strand
TGCGGCCCGCCTTTTTTATTTAAAATAAATTCTATGCATTAACGAATTTAGGAGATTATTCTAATATAATTATGATGGTATGAAAAAACGAAATAAAGTATTACTATATATTTTTTCGATTGCAGGGCTGCTAACAGGCCTGTTTTTTATTTGGAATTACTCTATCGCAGTGATTATTATGGCAGGAATTATTTTCCTGCCGGGTTTGTACGTTTACAGGAAAGCTATCAAAGTTTATACTGGCAAAAAGTTCAAAAGAATCCTGCTGTGGGCGGTATTATTGCTTTCTTTTGCATTCCCTATTGGTTTCTTCGGTATAAACCTGACAGCCCAATTTAAAAATTCCGTTATAGTAGAGTATTTACTCATAATCGGACAGGTTTACCTGCCGGCAATTCATTTTATCTTTATAACGGCTCTGTCAATCAGCCTGATAGCCTTTGTTGGGAAATTACTTAAATTTGTAAAGAAGGAAAAGCTGGAGCAGCCGAATGTAAAGAAAGCAGCTTTCTGGTTCACAGTTGTATTGGCAGGCGTTCTGCTGGCAATAAGCTACCGCAATCACACGGAAACGGAAATCAACCTTTATTCGATAGAACTGTCAAAGAAATCGTCTAACCTCGACAGCCTGAGGATTGTAATTGTGTCTGATATACACCTGACTCAAACCACACCCGATTATTGGCTGAATGACAGAGTTGTAATGATAAACAGCCTCGATCCTGATATAGTCCTAATCCCGGGCGACCTGATAGACTCGAGGGCGGATTTAATGGAGAATAAGCCTTTCGTAGATGATTTGAAGGCAATAAAGTCAAAATACGGCGTTTATGCCAGCACAGGAAACCATGAGCATTATGGCGGATTCGCCGAGAATTACAATTATATCGCCGGCGCCGGCATTACCCTGCTGGCCGATTCAGCGGTTTGCATCGACAGCTCTTTCTGCCTCGCTGGCAGGCTCGACCGCTCCCAAAAGCACAGGAAAAATCTAGGTGAAATTCTTACTCCCAATATGCACAACCTGCCTGTGATCTTAATGGACCACCAACCGCATAATCTGAACGAAGCACAGGAAAACAGCATCGATATGCAGGTGTCGGGCCATACTCATAACGGGCAGTTGTTCCCTTTTAATATCATTACAAAATATATATACAGGATTAGCTGGGGTTACGAGAAAATCGGGCAGACGCACTATTTCGTCAGCGCAGGACTGGGCCTGTGGGGGCCTCCGTTCAGGCTGGGCAGCAATTCCGAGATAATGGTAGTGGATATAAGGTTTAAATAATATTATCTTGTAAAAAAGTAATATAAAAAGTACGCTCCATAATTACAGTAAATTGTCAATAATTTTGTAATTTTGGGAAAGTATTTTCTATTATAATGGGAGTCAGAGATGTTTTCAAAGTTCTTCAGCATAATTGTTACTCTTATATTTTCATTAATTATGCCGCTTTATTTAATCGCACAGGAAAAAGGAAGTTTCGATAAAGAAATTCAATTCAATAGTGAGAATAGAAAGTTGTCATTATACGTTCCGACTGATTTTAGCCCTGATTCAACTTACAATTTGATTATCTGTTTGCACGGAATGGGTGATAATAGTATTAATTACAGAAATGCGCTGATAACTTACCTGAAATGGAATTCCTTCATGCCAAACACAATTTTCATCTGCCCCGACGGAGGTAGTGACCAGGGGAAAGACTTTTACTATCCCGAGGGTGACGAAGAGATTATTACCGAAGTGCTTAAGTATGCCAAAGAAAATTACAAAATAGATGCAACAAAAATTATATTGCAGGGATTCTCGCTTGGCGGCAGGAGCGCCCTGAAATACGGGCTGGAACACCCTGAAAATTTTAAGGGCCTTTTATTGAACACTCCTGCCGTTCAGGGCACAAAGGATGCAGATAATATTGAAGGTAGCAGCCTGATGTTTAAATACGAAAATGCTTCGAAAATACCGGTTGCCATAATTCACGGACAGGAGGATTTTACATACCTTGGTTTTATTCCAAGGATGTACGACAGCTTAGTCAGTAATAACGGTATTTCAATGAGGGAAGTAGTTCCCGGTTTGGGCCATTCGATTCCTGGCACATCTTATATGCAACGCTGCTATAGTTTCATAATGCAACCTGTTAAGTCGGAGTTTGATATTGATTTTTACAAAATTAATGAAACATACAGGGCATGCAATCCTAACCAGAAACTATCATGCGGAATTAGAAACCTGGGCTCGGCTGTTGTCAATTCTGTCGATTTCAAAATTGAATATGAAGGCAGCGAAACAACTTATAAATGGGCAGGAAAACTCGATAGCTTTGAATATATTGAATTTGAAATGCCTGAAATCACTTTTGCCAAAGAAAGAAATGATGTCAAAGTCACTATTACTGCCATAAACAATGAGAAAACAGACTTAGATACAGCCAATAACCATAAACAGACACATGTTATGATACAGGAAAAAGGATTAGCCGGGCCGGTATATACAACATTCGAAGCTGATGACAAAACTCTGGATTACTGGTTCATCAACCAATCCGGCAGCATTTTTACATGGTCTCCCGATGAAAATACTTTACCAGGTTCAAATATAATAAGTATGTTTAATATGCCTCTGTTATTCGACAACCAGGGTACCCGCGAGGATTTAGTCTCTCCGGTAATCGACCTTTCAACTATAAATAATCCCGAAGTTTCTTTTGATTTAGCTTTTAACTATCTTCTTTATACCCCGCCATATGTAAATACTAATACAGCATTTTCGGATACACTCGTGATAGCAATTTCAGCCGATTGCGGTGAAACTTACCAGCCTTTGTATAAAAAAGCTGGCAAAGAATTGGCAACTGCAGATAATCCCATAACTAATGCATTAAGTGTCGAAGCCTGCATTTTCGAACCTAAATCCGGCGAGTGGAGAAAAGAAGTAATTGACCTTACTCCGTATAAAGATTTAAAAAGCGCTTTATTCAAATTTTCAATAATTTCCGGCTTGGGCGGCACAATTTACTTGGATAATATTCGATTCGATATTGCAGGGACATTCGAAGTAGATGAAAACTATGCCGGTGCCGAAATAAGCATATCGCCCAATCCAACATCCGATTTTGTATATATTTATACCCAAAAAAGAATCGAAAACATTAATATTTTTGATATTAACGGAAAGAATTTATTGAGCGCTCCAGCTTATGACAATCAACAGAATATCAGAATTGATGTTAGTAGCCTCGAAATAGGGACTTACTTTATTGAAATACAATCGGGTGTGAACAAAGCTCATAAAATGCTTATTATCAGCAGATAATATTATTCAATCCCACATAGTGGACTTGATTCCCCGAAGCTTGCTTCGATTTACAGAATATTTATTCAATGATACCCCGAAGCTTGCTTCGGGGTTGTTCAATATATAATGATTTGGCTCAGATTTTTAGTTAGAATTGCTGACGATTCATGGGTAAGTCAAATGAACAAAGTTCTTAATACATTTTTTAAAATTTCATTTCCGTACTTGTTAAAGTAATCCATTTTGATTAAATTTGATTGAACA
>DAINRZ010000459.1:0-3576 GCA_036741575.1 Kapaibacterium sp. (SeqCode) | reverse complement strand
ATTTATTGCCGAGCGGGCTGCAGGAAAGGAATTGCAGCTTGCAGCTTACAATAACCAGCAAAAACAGATAGCTCAGCAGGAACGTTTTATAGAACGTTTCAAGGCCAAGGCTTCATTTGCATCGCGTACTCAGTCCAGGGTAAAGCAATTGGAAAAAATAGAATTAATAGAAGTGGAGGAAGAAGATTTATCCAAAATGCGGTTTACTTTTGCAGAACCCCCACGTTCGTCGAGATTAATTTACGAAACCAAAGGCCTCTGCAAAAGCTATGGCGACAAGCTTGTACTGAATAATATCGATTTTGCTATCGAGCGGGGAGAAAAAGTATGTTTCGTCGGCAAGAACGGCGAGGGCAAGTCCACACTTTCCAAAATTTTTGCCGGCATGGAGGAATACGACGGGATCCTTGAAACCGGCACTAATATCAACCTTGGGTATTATGCCCAGCACCAGGCTGAACTGCTCGACCCTGATGCCACTGTATTCGAAACCATCGACAAGGTAGCCCAGGGCGAGATGAGGCGGAAAATCCGTTCTATGTTGGGTGCATTCCTGTTCAGCGGCAATACAGTCGATAAAAAAGTTCGGGTACTTTCCGGCGGCGAGAAGTCGCGCCTCAGTATTTGCCGTATGTTGTTCCAGCCCGTCAATGTGTTGATTCTCGACGAGCCGACGAATCATTTCGATATGGTTTCGAAAGATGTCCTGAAAAATGCACTTGCAGATTTTACAGGCACCATGATAATTGTATCGCACGACAGGGAGTTTCTGCAGGGACTGACAAGCAAAACCATAGAGTTTAAAAAAGGTGTAATAAAAGAATACCTTGGTGATATCAATGAATTCCTTGCCCGGCAAAAAATCGATTCACTGGATTTGCTGGAATCATCGGGGAGAAGCCAGTTTAAAAAATAATACTTACCAAAATTTAAAGAAATTATTATCTATGCTCCTACTGAGGGCTATTTTACTGACTGGAAAAATATAAAAAAACTTTTCACTTTTGTATTCGTTTGTTACATCCAATTATGCTATATTTATTTGAAAATTTTGTTCTAATCATTAAAGTAAAAGTATATGACAGCAGCAGAAATAATGAAACAGCTCGAAGGCTTCGGGGATGCAAACACAAAGAAAACCCTGATGAAACACGGAGCACGCGAACCCTTCTTTGGCGTAAAAGTCGGCGACCTTAAGAAGATTCTTAGCAAGACAAAAAAGAACCACGAGCTCTCGCTCGAATTATATAAAACAGGCAACTCCGATGCTATGTACCTGGCAGGCCTGATGGCCGACGAAAAGAAAATTACAAAAGAACAATTAAAAGAATGGGTTAGCCAGGCATATTGGTCTTACCTGAGTGAATATACTGTTCCCTGGGTGGCATCGGAATCACCCTTTGGGTTCGAACTGGGACTTGAATGGATTGAGTCGGAGGTTGAAACCACTGCCTCGGCAGGATGGTCCACACTTGCAAATTATGCCCTTGTCAATCAGGACGATGCCTTGGATATCGTTCAATACAGCAAATTGCTCGACCGTATTGCCAAAGACATACATAAGTCGCAAAACAGGGTGAAATATACAATGAACAACTTTATAATATCAGTAGGCAGTTCTGTGAAAGCTCTTACGGAAAAAGCATTTGCTATTGCAGAAAAAATCGGCCTGATTGATGTTGATATGCACGGCACTGCATGCAAGCTGCCGGTTGCAGGTGAATATATCAACAAAGTCATTGCCAGGGGCGGCCACGGGAAGAAAAAGAAAACAGCCCGCTGCTAAAGGCTAACGAATCTTAGATTTTTATATGGATATCAATACTATTTCAAATATGGGAAAAGACTCAGAAACGGATAACCACTTTAGGATTGTAACAGCCAATACGAGCAAAGAGTTTTCCGATGGCAGGTATTTGTTCGAAGAATATGCAGAAAGCCTGAATTTTAGCTTATGTTTCCAGGATTTCGGCCATGAACTTGAAACAATCGACAAGCATTACAACTTGCCCGATGGAACTCTAATACTTATTTACGATAAGGATATTCCCATTGCTTGTGCAGGCATAAGGAAACTCGGCGAAACTACTGCCGAGCTTAAGAGAATGTATGTCACAATGCAATACCGTGGGCTAAATTTAGGGAGATTAATATTGGAGCAGGCAATTACACAAGCCACTGCCCTCGGTTATCAGAAAATAAGGCTGGACACATTGCCCGATATGAAAGCTGCACTAAAGCTTTACTATGACTTTGGTTTCTATGAAATCCAGCCATACAGGTTCAATCCCATCGAGGGAGCAATTTATATGGAAAAAGTAATTCGGGGCAATCCATAGCATCCATATTAAAAACTCTTAGCTGCCATGCGGCCCGTCGAAAAGGCAGCCTGGATATTATAACCGCCGGTGTCGCCGTCGATATCGAGCACTTCACCGGCGAAAAATAAATTAGGCACTATACGGGATTGCATTGTTTTTGGGGATACTTCTTTTAATGAAACACCACCCTTCGTTGCCATAGCTATATTAAAGCCGCCTGTGCTATTTACTGAAAATTCATATCCGCATAAAGAACCTGCCAGCCGTTGCCTTGTATTTTTGGAGATTTCGGCAAGCCTCGCGCCAGTATCGGTTTTCTGCTCCTCAAGAATTATCCTGATAAGGCTCTCTGGCAAGGCAAAAGCCTTAAGGTATCTTTTTATTGTTGTTCTGCCGGAGCTAATGGCTGCCGAATTAATCGATTCCCTGAAAAATTCAGGATTTTGATTTATCAGGTTCACTTTCAGAAGGTCGCCGGCTTCGATAAAACGGGACATATCCAGTATCCCCGGCCCCGTCAGCCCTTTGTGGGTAAATCCGATATCGCCCATGCTGGTATGGATCAGCTTGCCCTGCCGTAAGAGGCTGATTTTACTGCTGTATATGGACACCCCCGATATGCCGGCGAACTTAAAATCCTCGATGAATACTGGCGTCAGGGCAGGTTTCGGCTTCTCGAGCGTATGCCCCAGTGACTGGGCAAGCATGTATCCGTCGCCGGTCGAACCGGTTGTGGGGTACGACCTGCCGCCTGTGGCAATAAGCGCCTTCGGGCAACTGTAGCTTCCCCGTGGCGTTGTAATAATAAATGACTGGCCATCCCTTTGAATAGCGGCAACAGGCTCATTATAACTAATACCGGTGTTCATGGACTTACACTCTTTTAGCAGAATATTCAGCACATCGCTGGCATTTTCCGTTGCAGGGAATATTTTGCCTTTGCGCTCAATGGTAGGCATACCGCGAACATTCAGGAAATTGATTAAGTCCGCATTAGAAAATTCCATAAGCGCCGGCTTAATAAATCTGCCTGCGCCGCCGTAATGTTCTGTAAACTGGGCTACAGGCCCGCTTTGGGTAATATTGCACCTGCCCGAGCCGGACATAAGCAGCTTTTTACCGGCGGAATTATTCTTCTCGAGTATCAGGGCCTTTCTGCCGCTTTTGATGGAAGCGCCTGCAAAAAGCCCGGCCGGCCCGGCCCCGATAATAATTATATCATATTCTTTGTTCATAATTATACGATTAATAACCT
>DAINRZ010000458.1:0-3578 GCA_036741575.1 Kapaibacterium sp. (SeqCode) | reverse complement strand
CATTCTCCTCTGCTGCAAGTTTCAATGGAAGGGCTTTCCTGCTGAATTATGGGATGGGCGCCAGCAGGACAGACACAACAGGTATTAAAAACCTGACATTTTTGAAATCGAAGTTCAGTAATGCAGGCCTTTACAATTACCCTGATTTCAATAGTATTAGCGAAGATTTGTCGAATTTTGCCGGCAAAAGTAGCAATACTGACTGCTGCGAATATAAAATACCGCTCGATCCGTGTATGTTTGGAGTCGATACCACTGTACTGGTGGAAATTGTATTCTCAATCGGATTTTCGAAATATACATTCGAACATTATTTAATGCTGGATTGCAAAACTGATACTATTGACCCGTCGTTGATTATGCGGCCAAGCGCAATAGACGGCAGCCAGGGGATTATCGAAATTGAAGCACCAGGCGGGAACAATCCTACCATGGCAAAAATATCGGATATAAACGGCAGGACAGTAACCGAAAGCTCAGGTTATACCTCTTTCACTTTGGATATCAGCTCTCTGCCGAAAGGTTTATATTTTCTGATAACAGAGAGAAACGGCAAAACTACAATTCAGAAGATTGTTATTTACTAAGGGGCTCAAAATGAGAAAATTGTTATATCTTGTTATATTCTGCATAATAATTACCGGTTTCCCAATTTACGGACAATCCACAGAAGGAAGGGAATTTTGGCTTGGGTTTATGGAAAACTACGAGGATACTGTCAGCCTCAGGGAATTATCCGTATTTATCAGCGCTGCAAACGCCACCAAAGGCAAGATTTATATACCATACCTGAACAGGGAAACGGAATTCACAGTTGCCAAAGATTCTACTTATAAGTTAACACTGCCCTATGATATGATGAACAAAGGATCGGGCAGAATTTCGAATAAAAGCGTTCACATTGTCTCCGAAGGCGATATTAACGTATTTGCACTTAATTACAAAAAGCAAACTTCGGATGCTGCTTTGATTTACCCCGTAGAAGCGCTTGGAAAGGAATATTTGAGCGTTGCTTACCTCAGCCATTCCGACCAGCCGTCGGAAATATTAATAATAGCGGCAGAAGACGCCACCCGTGTGGAAATAGACAACATGGCACATACGGTTAATGACAACAACGACGATACTGCCATAGAGCTAAGCAAGGGGCAAGCTTACCAGATTCAGTTCACCAGCGACCACACAGGGACAATTATTAAAAGCGACAAACCGGTAGCAGTCTTTTCCGGCTCGGAATGTACTTTCGTGCCGAGCGGTTACGGAGCATGTGACCATCTTTACGAACAGCTTCCGCCTGTTTCGGCTTTAGGCAGGGAATACGGCATTATCCCGCTGAAAACAAGAAAAGGCTCTACATATAAATTTGTGGCTGCATATGATAATACTAAGCTCTACAGCAACGGGAACCATTTCACAACTTTGGACAGGCAGCAATATTACGAAACTATGATATTCGAACCTGAAATTATCAGCGCATCCATGCCTATACTTGCGGCACAGTTCAGCAACGGGCAAAACTACGACTCAACAAACAGCGACCCGTTCATGATAATCCTTTCACCGCTCGAGCAAAGAAGAAACAACATAACATTTAATGCCTTTACATCGAGCATTATTGACCATTACTATATGAACCTGCTGCTCGACGCCAAAGACATTAATAAAATCAGGCTCGATACGGCTAATGTCAATCCTGCTGTGTTTAGTGTTTTCCCGGGTAATCCGCGGTATGTTTGGGCACAGATGGATATTTCGCAGGGCAATCATACCCTGAAATCGGGCGGCAGCGGATTTATAGCCTCTGTTTACGGTTACGGCAACTATGAATCATACGGATACAGCGCCGGCGCCCGCGTGGAAAAACTCAGCCTGATGAAAATGCGCTACGGCCTGTTTCTCGATTTTGCTTTTACCGACGTACCAGCCGGTTTCGTAAATTTCGACGGGATTCCGCTATGCTACCGCAATCTATTCGAAATATGCGACGAGAACAGGTTCCGCAATGCCACTGGCTTCAATACATCCTTTGGCGCTTTGTTTGAGATCCCCTCACTGCTAACTACTCCGTTCGGTGTCGGGGTAAGGGGCAAGGTAAGCTGGTACAATATCAATTTCAATAAAACTGAATACGCCTTCCCCGAAACGGCCCTGCAAAGGACTCTTGATAACAATGCCGATTATGATATTTTTTCTTTTGTAATATATCCTTACCTTATTTTCACACCTTTCGAAGACTTCAATTTGTTCGTCGGGCCATCCTGGGAATATGTTTTTGCATCGAACTCGCTTTATACTGAAAAAATAGCCGGATCGATTAAGCCGAATGAGATTAACCGGGAAATATACCGGAAGGAAGATATTGCCAACGTTACAAAGAACCTGTTCAATGGGATTATCGGCATAGGTTACGACTTTGTTATGAATGAAAACAAAGACTTTAGGATTAGCCCGGAACTATTCTATGTTTATTCATTTACATCATTATTTACCGGTATTGATTTCAATCCCAGCCGGCTTAGCTTTTGCATCAGCTTCAAGTGGGGATACTGATATATTGTTGAATTTTGAATGGTAGATGGTGAATAGTGAATAGTGGAGATTCAATTATTGTTCTTTAGGCTTTTCGAGAATAAACTCCACGGCATCAACAGACATGCCTGTTTTTTCCGATATTTGATCAATCGGCATGCCGCTGCTGAGCATCTGCCTTACGAAAGCTGCGGGTGGCTCGCCTGCTACGAATAAGCAATCCCGAAGCTAACTTGGGGTTATAGTTGAAGAACGCTCTGTTAATCGAAGCAAGCTTCGAGCAATAAAATCCAAAATGTGGGATTAAATCCCTTACGGTATCTAAAAAGCGAATTGTATGCTGGCCCCGGGACCCTTCGTGTATCTTGTGCAGAAATTCGGCCACTGCAATTTCCGGTTTTTTGCAAATATCCGGAAAAATTCAATTTGGGCTATTTTACAGGATAATAAAATAGAGCTACTATCATTACGTTACTATTTTTTTGGGGAGTACTAAGGGATTACTATGAGATTTCGGTTGCTTTTCTTTGCCTCAATTCTGGCAAATATAATTGCCGGCTCTTCTTTGCATGCCCAATGGACAAACCTATCGACCAGCCAGGTGTTGAATGTTTCGGATACCACTATAACCCAATACACCTTTTCGGAGGACCACAAGTCAGTTTATATACTCGACGCAAAGTATATCATCAGGAAATTTGATTTAGAATCGGGAATAAAGCTGTGGGAGAAAGATGTAAAGAAACAAGACTATGGTGGTCGTACTATTGCTCAGGTCAGGCTGTCCCAAGGAGGTGACAAGTACTTAGTAGCATCAAATATGATGTATGATACAACATTCATTACTGTTAAAGACATCGAGACAGAGAAAGAGTTAATTGTATTTAATAAATATTGTGAATGCAGTCTTTTTTTTGCACTAAACAGTAAATATCTATATCAGTTTCAAAATAATTTAACGATTAGTAATGGCGGTGCATTATTATTATATAAGTTTGATGGAGACTTAAGTGTTTATAATATTGAAAATGGATTTCATAATGTTTTCA
>DAINRZ010000457.1:0-3586 GCA_036741575.1 Kapaibacterium sp. (SeqCode) | reverse complement strand
TTGAGATTGAAAAATGTATCCCTCATAAATCCCTTCAGGCCGCCAATCATAGGCTGGCCTAGAGTAAGGAAGATCACCATGCCAAATACGAGTATCACAGCCGTAGTAATATCTATGCTTTTGGATACCTGTCCGCGCTGCCTTGCCTCCTCGAGCCGTTTGCCGCTCGCTGGTTCGGTTTTTTCCTGGCCGTCCGGTGTCTCTGCCATAGCTGCCTATACCCTTTTCGGATTGAGTGAGAGAATCAGTTTCATTGTTTCAGTCTCCATACTTTCGAGAGCGCCTTTTATTACCATTACCAGCAACGGCACCGACAAAAGCAGTATGATAAGGCCCACTGCAATTTTCAACTGAAAACTCAGGATGAAAATGTTCGTCTGCGGCGCAATCCTGGAGAGCAGTGCAAGAGCAAGATTTGTAAGGAATATGGATACAAGTATCGGAGCTGAAATCTTTATCGCGATAATAAAAACGGATACTATCAATTTCATAATTATATCGACAGTCGAGCCGGTCACTTCGAATGTGGTTACCGGCACTGCCCTGACGCTTGCGTAAACGCTTTCTATCAGGTAATGGTGGCCGTTGATGATGAGGAATATCATAACAGCCATGAAATCGTAAAGCTCGCCGACTAGCGTGGGCGTGGTTTCCTCCTGAGAGAACAATGCCGAAGTATTGTAGCTCATATTGAAATCTACCATTCCGCCCGCAAAACGCGCTGCCTGGAAAATCATATTGGCAGAATAACCTATTGCCACGCCTACAAAAAACTCCTTGAATACTATCAGGACAATGTTCCACAGGTGGAAGTCTATGGGAGGCTGGCTTTCCATGAACGATCCTGCAAGCGATGCGGCTATTACTATGCTCAGGAAGATTTTAACCTGCGGCGGTATGGCTTCCGAGCGGAAAAACGGCCCGGCAACCATCAGCCCGCTAAGCCTGATAAACAGGAATACTCCTATCAGGAACTTTGCAGTCAGGAAATCCATTATCGATAAATCGGGCATTGCTGTGTTCCCTGCCTATTTCAGGTTTGGAATCATATTTATCAGCTCGATGGTGAAATCCTTGAGCGTCGAAATAATGAACGGCAGTATCAGCACGCTAACGATAAACACTGCCAGCATTTTGGGCACAAAAGTCAGCGTTTGCTCGGAAATCGATGTCGCTGCCTGGAATATTGATATCCCCAGCCCTATTACCAAAGACACCAGCAGCAGGGGCCCCGCTGTTATGATGACATAGTAGAACGCATCCTTAACGATTGATATGACGAGTTGTTCATCCATGAATCTATACCTTTATCCTGTTTTCATAATACTTTTCATCAGCGAATCGATTATCAGGTGCCACCCGTCCACCAATATAAACAGCAGAATTTTTATCGGCATGGATATAAGCTGCGGCGGCAGCAGCAGCATACCGAGAGACATGAGGGTGCTGGCAATTACCATATCGAGCACCAGGAACGGCACAAATAGAAGGAATCCTATCTGGAAAGCTATCCTCAATTCGCTGATGGAATAAGCCGGGATGATAGTCCATGTGGACACCTGGCTTATATCGACCGGTTTATCGCTGCCGCTGAGCTTGACGAATAGCGCTAAGTCTTCTTCGCGGGTATGCTTCAGCATAAATTCGCGAAAAGGCTTCACCATATTGTCCACTGCCTGCTCCTGTGTAATTTCTTCGCGCATATAGGGCTGCAGCCCTTCGCGGTTGGCCTGGTCGAGCACCGGCTGCATAACAAAGAAAGTAAGGAACAGCGCCAGCCCCGTTATCAACTGGTTTGGCGGCTGTGTAGTGGTGCCCAGCGCCTGTTTCAGGAAATGGAAAACGACGATTAACCGCGTAAAGCAGGTCATCATGATAAGTAACGAAGGGGCAAGAGTCAGAACCGTCATTACCGCAAGTATTTGCAGCGTCAGGCTTAAGTCGCCTGCATTTTGGGCTTTGTCCAGGCCTACCGTAATTTTCGGTATCGGCAAGCCTCCCCCGGCGGGCGCCTGCTGGGCGCCTGCTTCGTTGCTCACGGCTGGGATAAGTATAAGTATCAGTACCATCCCCGCCATAATTTTGCTAATTGCAGCCAAATAGTTCATTTCATTCGAAAATAATATCAATCACCAAAATCCCCTATGACAAATGGTGTGCCACAGGACGCCGGCAAGCTGTATGTCATTGATATTAAAAGGACAGGCAGGTTTCTGGCAATGGCACAAATGCACAGCTTTATGCTTTAAAATGGCTTTATATATCAAAATGCGGATTTATTGGCTAATAATGTGATTGAGGGGGGAGGGGTAACAATAAATCAAATAGAGAATTCAGATAGTTGATTTAAGGATTAGTGAAAATTTTAAGTGAATTAAATTATGATTTTTTTTAATAGGGTATTTACTTTGGAGTCAAAATCAATATTTTATATAACTTCAAAGCCGATTTCTTCTAAATAATTGAAGGTGGAGTTATAAAATTCAGGATTTCTTGTTGGATCATAAATATCACCCTCTGGAACTACAATAATCATTCCCTGTCGAGCTCTTGTAAGTAAAACTCTGTATGAATTTTTTAAGTAAAGTTTTCTTTCCTCCTTTTTGATTCTGTTCCATTTATCACCTACAAAAGATAATGACTGCCATCCATTAACTGTATATCTAAAATCTGCATCCCATGTAACACATGCCCAATCTAACTCTAAACCTTGCACATGAAATTCAGTAGCAACATCTTCTAGATAAAAAGAAGAACGAACATCTTCCTTACCATCTAAAAACCAATGAATTGGATCAACAGGAGATTTGACATCTATTGCATGTGGTTTGAGTCTTTGGGCTTCCGAAGAAACAATAATACCGTATCTTTCACTACCTCTTGCTTTTTCCTTGAGCCACTTTTTTGCCTTTTTCAAATCACGAGTTATTACTATAGGATATTTCTCTTTTATAAGAATTAAATTTTCTTTTGATAATTCAATATTTAAATCAAGCATATTTTTAATCAACATAGATAAATGTTCGGCACGAAAAGAACGCATTGAAACCGCCAAATGTAATTCATCTTTTATAAATATATTTCCCCTTAATTCTATATTTTTTAATGCATTACCTGTATCATATTCACTATCGGTCAATCTTGAGGAAATATAAACATGCCAATTAGGGAAAGAACGATTCAAAGAATCAATCCATTCACTAATTCCTGCTTCTCCAGTATTGATTTCCTGACCACCACCAACAAGACAAATGATTACTGCCCAGTCAGTATGCCTATCCATACAAGAAATAAGAAATTCAGGTTCAGAGAAAGAAAAGTTTGGAACACTTTTTTTTCTTTGCATAAAGTTTGCAGTTTGTTTTTTATTCCAAGCGCGCTGTGCTTCATCAAAAATTGCTACATGGTCAAAGGGTGGATTTGCACTGTCAATTAAACACTCATCTCTGAAATGATGTACATTTTGAATAAACATTTTTACTTCTCTAAGAATTTCTCCCTTTTTGATTTTCTGACCAGTTTCTTTAATTCTCTTTACTTTATCTCTAGTAAGTGCTTCTCTTAGAATTGCTACCAGTGGCCCATT
>DAINRZ010000456.1:0-3600 GCA_036741575.1 Kapaibacterium sp. (SeqCode) | reverse complement strand
CCAATTTAGATACCCATGCTGAGTATTATTTATCAAATTTAAACGGGGTTCAACTGGTTAATTCAGTTAAAGTAGAGTTGCTAACTGGCGAAAACACTTTCCCGCTCGATTTGGGTAAATATCCGGCTGGTACGTATTATTTAATTGTTAAAATTGGCGGCAGGGCAGAGCAGGTGAAATTTAGTATAATGAAATAATTGATTTCTGATTTACTTAAAACTATTTTTCTCTTAGATTACATCCAATTTTCCTATTTTCGGGAATGTTTATTAACAAGGAGACTGATATGCCTCAGCAACAGGAACTAACCCGCAAGGGAGAAGTAATCTGGGATATCGACCCCACACCCGGCGGCAGGATGAATGTCCCGGCGCGGATATTTGCCCTCGAATCGATGCTCGGGCAGGTTTTAGGCGACCGTTCGGTATGGCAGCTTAAAAATGTGGCATCTCTACCGGGCATCCTGAAAAATGCTGTAGTCATGCCTGATGTCCACGAAGGGTATGGGTTCCCTATCGGGGCTGTAGCTGCAATCGATTACAATAACGGCGTCATTTCCCCTGGTGGTATCGGCTATGATATTAACTGCGGTGTCCGCCTGCTCCGCAGCGATTTAACTTACAAAGAAGCAAAAGGAAGGATAAAAAATGCCGTGCGAGAACTTTACAAAGCCGTACCGTCTGGTGTGGGCATAAGCGGTGATATTATCCTGAATAAGGAGGAATTGGATAAAGTCCTTAACTATGGGTGCAAATGGGCTGAGGATGAGGGTTATACCCGCGAAGGCGACCTGCGCTTTATAGAATCTGGTGGATGCATGGAATGGGCCGATGCAAAAGCAGTATCGGACAAAGCTAAATCCAGGGGGCGCGATCAGCTCGGCACAATGGGCTCCGGTAATCATTTCGTTGAAATAGACTATATTGACAAAATATTCGACGAGAAAGCTGCACAGGCATTCGGGCTTCGGGAAGGGCAGCTTGTGGTATTGATACACACAGGCTCCCGCGGTTTGGGGCACCAGGTGGCAACCGATTACGTAAAAACCATGCTCGAAAACTCGAAAAGTTTTGGCTACGATTTGCCCGACAGGGAACTTTCATGTGCCCCTTTAAGCTCCGATATCGGCAGGCAGTATTTTGCGGCAATGTGTGCCGCTGCTAATTATGCCTGGACAAACCGGCAGCTTATTACCTCGCAGGTGCGGGATGCCTGGCGCGAAATCTTCGGCAAGTCTTCGGGCAGGCTCGGTATTGTTTACGATGTAGCACATAATATAGCAAAAATCGAAAATCACATAGTTGATGGGAAAAAAGTGAAGGCAATAGTGCATCGCAAGGGTGCTACGAGGGCTTTCCCTGCGGGCCATCCTGACCTCCCGTCAGAGTATTCACAGGTAGGCCATCCGGTATTAATTCCAGGCAGCATGGGGACTGCTTCGTATGTCCTTATTGGTAAGCCCGAAGCAATGGAACTTTCGTTTGGTTCGGCATGCCACGGCGCAGGCCGGGCAATGTCCCGCAGCGCGGCGCTTGGCAGGCTCGACGGTAATTCGGTATTTAAGAAATTGGAAGTTAAAGGCATAAGCGTACAGGCGGGCTCCATGAAGGGCCTGGCAGAAGAAGCCCCAGAAGCCTACAAAGACATCGATTCGGTTATCGAGACAGTAGAATTGGCAGGAATAGCATCGAAAGTGGCAAAATTGAAACCTGTCGGGGTGATTAAAGGGTGAGGGATTACAATATTTCAAAAAAAGATACGACAGTGAACGAAAATTAATCTTGAATGTTCAATTATAAAATAATTTTGGAGGATTTTATGGCTTTCGTATTACCTGAATTACCTTTCGCAAAAGACTCGCTAAAAGGGATTATTTCGCCGGAAACCTTGGATTATCACTATGGAAAACACCATGCCGCATACGTTGCAAACCTGAATAAACTGACCGAAGGTACTGAATTTCAGTCTCTTACGCTCGAAGAAATCATTGCAAAATCCAGCGGCGGCGTTTTCAATAATGCAGCCCAGACCTGGAACCACACTTTCTTCTGGAACTGCCTCTCGCCCAATGGCGGCGGCGCCCCAACGGGCAAGGCTCTCGAAGAAATCAATAAGCATTTCGGTTCATTCGATGCTTTTAAGGAGAAGTTCTCGACGGCAGCAGCCACACTATTCGGCTCGGGTTGGGCCTGGCTTGTTAAAAACCCCGACGGGAATCTGGATATCGTTCAGACAAGCAATGCCGGCACTCCACTTACATCGGGCCAAAAGCCCCTGCTAACATTCGATGTTTGGGAGCATGCTTATTATATCGACTACCGCAATGCGCGTCCCAAGTTCGTAGAAATGCTGTGGGAAATCGTTAATTGGAACCATGTAAACACATTGCTTTAATTTATTATTGGGCATCTGCTGCGACCTTCAGATGCCCATAATTTATAAATATGGATAAAATTGGCCTATTCCCGCTTGGATTGGTTTTGTTTCCCGAGTCTGTTGTTCCGCTGCATATTTTCGAGCAGAGGTACAAGAACCTAATCAGGGACTGCATGGAAACAGGCTCGGAATTTGGAATTAACCTGATGCTTGCTTCCAAGGTTTATGAGATTGGCTGCACGGCCAAAGTGAAAGCAGTTATCAAAGATTACGACGACGGTAAGCTGGATATCACCGTCGGCGGGTTTAAAAGGTACAAATTAAACTCTTATACTGTCGGCAGCAGGATTTACTACGAAGGGGATATCGAATATTTCGAAGACGGAGCCCCCGGGGAGAATGAACCTGACGTATTAGACTTAGGCCTGCTAGATGAGTGTATCCGTTTTTACAATGAGATATCTGAAATTGTTAAGATTATTAATATCCGCAAAATTGATATGCGCTCGCTCGATACACGGCTTCCTTCATTTTTCATAGCCCAAAAGTCAGGGATGTCTTTAAAGCAAAAACAGGAACTGCTCGAAATGCGTTCCGAAAACAAAAGGCTGCTTACGCTGCGAAACCACCTGAAGGAAATCCTTCCCATGCTGCGCAAAGCCGAAAACATAAACCAGATTATCCGAAACGACGGATTTATAATGCAGTAATTATATTTTCTATTTAGAAGCTAAAAAACCACCAATTATAGCTAATATTGGATTAAATTTCTTGTTTACTGGGTCAGCTTCTAAACCAAAATTTTCTAAGGCCGTAGCCCCAAGCAAAAACATTTAACCTTTTGTACCACCTACAACCGGACAAATGTTGATGGGTGGGAATCCATCGATTTGGAAATTGCAATAACCAAAAGGATACCTGCCAACTCTCCCGTCAGCAAAAATCATAGAACGGGATTCAACAGGCTCGAAACCGATTTTTTCGAGATAGTCTTCAGGTATAAACGATTACAATGCCCCTGTATCGCCCCAGTATTCTTCATCAAAATACTTTGATTCGTCTTTTGAATTGGATATCCTTACTTTTTGTTTGAACAAATCCATTTGGGTATTCCTTCCAATTATTCAATCAATAAATCATAGTTAATATTAGACAATAACTAAAAATAATGGTTCTATAACGGTTTGTATGGGTAAATAAACGAATTGGTAATCATGTGAAATA
>DAINRZ010000455.1:0-3611 GCA_036741575.1 Kapaibacterium sp. (SeqCode) | reverse complement strand
TATGTAATCTTGAAACAAGTGAGATTGCTTGCATGACATTTTATCTAACTGTTAACCCAGCTCTATAACAACATCAAATATCTTGTTAAAAAAATGATTTAATGGATTGGCAGAATTGGAGAAAATTATAATTACGATAACTATTCTCTTGAAAAAAGCAAATTGATTCATCAGCAGTTTGAGTTTTTTCCTGCCCATACCATACGAAATAGTACTAAATTTCTCAGCCGTAGCTAATGATTTAGATACCTAATAATAATTGCCTCTACAAGCCGTCTTTATTATAAGTGTTATATATACAAAGGATTTAATGGAATTATTAGTAGTTTATTTATTCTCTGCGCTTTCAATTTCTTTTCTTTGCTCCATAGCAGAAGCTGTCTTGCTCTCTACGCCGCTATCATTTTTAGTTTCAGGAGGAAGTAAAAGTGGCAGCGCTAACACCAGATTCGCTAAAATGAAGCAAAATATCGACAAGCCTCTGTCTGCTATTCTTTCTCTCAATACGGTGGCCCATACCGTTGGGGCGGCTGGGGTAGGCGCCCAGTCAATCAGTGTTTTTGGCGACACATATTTTGGGATAATATCTGCTGTAATGACTATTCTGATTCTTGTATTTACAGAGATTATTCCAAAAACAATCGGGGCAAAGTACTGGAACAAACTGACAGGTTTCACTGTGAATACAATTTCTGTAATGATGGTTGCCACATATCCGCTAATACTATTGTCAGGCATGATTTCCGGATGGTTCCGCGGCGGCGGCAAAATACCGGCAGCAAGCCGCGAAGAGATTATGGCTATTGTGAAAACAGCAGCCGAAGAAGGCATTTTAATCGAAAAAGAGCTAAAGATAATACAGAATGCCGTGATAATGAAAAGTATCGGCATAACACAAATTATGACTCCAAGGGTTGTGGTCTCGGCCGCAAACGAGAATATGAAACTGCACGATTTCCTGAAAAATAAAAACCTTCTTTACTTTTCAAGGATACCGGTTTATTCAGGCTCCTCCGATAATGCCACAGGCTACGTGCTGCGGCAGTCGGTATTCGAAAAAATTGCCGAGGGTAAAACAGATGCCTTGCTCGGCGAGCTAAAACGCGATATCCTCGTATTTGGCGAAAAGGAATCTTCTTTGTCGGTTTTCGAGAAAATGGTTGACAACAAAGAGCATATTGCACTGATAACCGATGAGTTTGGCGGGATGTCAGGCATCGTTACACTCGAAGATATAATCGAAACATTAATAGGATTCGAAATTGTCGATGAGAAAGACAGGATTTCAGATTTGCAGCAATATGCCCGCGAAAAATGGAAGCTGAAGCAGGATAAATATAGGCTGATGTATATGATGAACAATAAGAATCCAGGGCTATCCTAACTAACTTTTTTACGTGAAAACCGCCTTGTTTTCGAGCCGCCTTGCAACTTTTGCAAATGCCCCCGGGACGATGATTCTTTATCCTTGGGGCATTTTTTTATTACGCAGTTTATTATCGATGGTGTGATAATGCATTCATTATGTAACATTTTACACTTGTTCGGTTATTTATGTATAAATATTAATATGCAACAAAGTTAAAAATTTGTTAAATTAATAGACAAAATTAAGAAAAAATTATATAAATATTTTTAGGAATAAGGCGGAGTATTCAAAATGAAACGTGTATTTACAAGATTTTCCGGCTTTGCAGTATTATTTGCAATAGCTGCAGCCACACTGTTTGCCGTGCCGATACAGCCGGACGGCAGTCAAATCATACCAGAACCACCGAGCAATGTGGGCAAAGGGAAATATGACAAAACTATGGCAGGCAAGGAATATGTCATGTTCAATAACATGGTCGATCCAAGTATGCAGCAGAACAACTTCTATTTCCAGGCGGCTTACTGGAGGCATATTCTAGGCTTGCACAACCCTGACTATAAAGACAGAACAATCGAGATTTCCTTTACAGATGCTAACATTGCAGCTTTGAATATCAATGATCATGAAGTTTATTTCTTTCCTATGGGAGATTTTCCGTTGTATGCTAAAACAACCGGCGGAAAGAGAATAATTGATTTTGCCAAAGCAGCCCTCGATTCGGGCAAACGAGTCATTTTCTTTGGCAGGAGCCTCATCGGCAGCGCTAAAAACGATCCCACTTCCAATAATTTTGTTTCTGAAACACTATTGGTTAAAGATATTGGTGTTTATCAGGTGGCATCGGGCGGTACAATTTATCCTTACCCGCTTATGGGCAAGGATTACGACCCTGTGGGACTAAACCAGTACATCTCATGCAATGCAATCGGTATTGCCGACGACGGCAGCCAGCACCCGGCCCTGATTAATTACTCCGAAATCAATTGGTTCCGGTCAAAAGACGAGAGCAAAGCAACTACGTTTTTCTACAAAGGGACTATTACAGACAAAAGCACATGCCAGGTGACGGATTCCGCAGTCGCTATCAGGACTATACTAAAGAACAAAGCAAGAATAATATTATGGAACTTTGGCTCGGAAAACGTACATTTCTCATGGCTCAGCACCCAGATTATCCATTCATCTATGCGGTGGGCGCTAATGAACGACCTTGATGTGGACGGGCCTGTTCTCGATCTCACAAGCGGCGATTTTATCAATTTCGGCAATGTCGATGTAAACGCTAATAAAATCAAGAATATCCTTATGCTGAACAGCGGCAATAAAACTCATAAAATTGAAAAAGTATGGTTCGAAGACAATAAGAAGGATGTTATTTATCCTGTCGATGATAAAGGCGTCAACAATGAAAAAGACCTGGTTAAGCAGACTTTCAATATCGATATAGGCAAAGGTACATCCTTCAGGATTATGTTCAAACCAAAAGCTGAAGATACGCCCTATATCAGGACAATGTACCTGAGAACTAACGAACAAAAACTCGACGGCAGCGGTTATGGGCGAGAGTATGGTATTACACTCTACGGCACTGGCGGGGATATAAAACCCGACGGCCCATATCCTGTGTTTAATTACGAAGTACTCGATTTCGGTTCTAAAAAGCTCGAAGATCCTGCGAAAACACTTGAACTGGAACTTTATAATAAAGGAAAGCAAAAATTACAGATTTTTTCTATAATGTTTAAAGATAATCCCGATGGTGATTTCTTTGTATCCAATGACGATTTGAACAAGCTGGAGGTTTCTCCCTTGGGAAAACAATCATATACAATTAATTTCTATCCGAAATCAGAGGGCGATAAAAAAACAGCATGGCTAAAATTCTACGTAACTGAAGCCGAAAACGGCACTGAATTTACTATTCCATGTTATGGATCGGTTGAGAAGATAGATACACCTAAAACGGTAAATGATATCCTTTTACCCGATGGAAAATTTATTTTAGACGTATCTCCAAATCCTGCAAAGGATAATATCAGTATTAAATACAATCTGGAGAAAGGTAATACTTCCCAATTGGATATGTGGCTGCTGGACGTCGAAGGCAACAAAGTAATGAATATTTACAATTCATTTATCGACAGCGGCGAGGGCAGTCTTAATGTTAACACCTCAGGCCTTGCATCGGGCACTTACATTGTACTTGCAAAGATAAAGGGCAGAGTGGCAAGGGTACCTA
>DAINRZ010000454.1:0-3617 GCA_036741575.1 Kapaibacterium sp. (SeqCode) | reverse complement strand
TTACAAAGATGGAGAAACACCCTATCCGGCAGAAAAGCTACCTCTTTCACGGGCAATTATAAACGGCGAGACAACGGAGAATGAAGAACTTATCATTAAAAACGAAAATGGTGAACCCAGGTGGGTGAACACTAATGCAGCCCCTATCAAAGATCCGTTTGGCAAGATAATCTCTGGCATAGTTATAATGCAGGACATTTCTGCGCGTAAAAAGTCCGAAGAAGACCTCAGGGAAAGTGAATATAAATACAGAAACCTTCTCGAAACTCTTCAGGAAGGTATCTGGGCTATAGATGCCGATGCATACTCTACATTAGTTAATAGGTCTATGGCTGATATGCTGGATTATACAATCGACGAAATGATTGGAAAGCATTTGTTCAGCTTTATGGAAGGCCAAGCCACCGAAACAGCAAAAGCCAATCTCGCAAGAAGGCGCAAAGGAATAAGAGAGCAGCACGATTTTGAATTGTTAAAAAAAGACGGCCAAAAGATTTATGTTTCCATGGTAGTATCGCCGATTATCGACGGCAGCGGCAACTACAGGGGTGCTATAGCCGGAGTACAGGACATTACTAACAGGAAATTAATTGAGTCGGCTGTTGCCGAAAGCGAAAGCAAATTCAGGAGCCTGTTCGACAACATTACAGTCGGGGCTGCTCTCCACGAAATCATTACCGATGAAACCGGCAATTCTGTCGACTTTATTTGGCTGGATGCTAATCCGGCATACGAAGCACTGACAAATCTCAGGAAATCTGATATAATTGGCAGACATGCAAAAGAAATCCTGCCAAACCTTGAGCAAAAGTGGATAGACATATACGGCCATGTGGCCCTTACCGGCAAATCAATGAAAATTGTGGACTACTCGGAATATCTGAGTAAATATTTGGAAATAAATGCATATTCCCCCGGATATAAACAGTTTGCAGTTGCTATGTCGGATATTACCGAGCGGATAAAAGCCGAAGAAGCATTGCGCCAAAGCGAAGAGCGTTACAGGAAACTATCAGAGGATATGCCCATTTTTATTTCTACATTCTTATTTGATGGAACTGTTATATATGCGAACAAGGCTCTGGCTGATTCAGTAGATTACAGCCAGGAGAGCCTAATAGGCAGGAATTTCTTTGATTTCCTTAGTGCAAACGACAGAGAAACGGTGAGAAGAAAGCTCAACGAACTGACTCAGGAAAATCCTACTGAAACACATGAGCAGGAGGTTTATACAAAAGATAGGAGAATTGTATATCAGCAATGGACAAATAGGGCCTTCTTCGATGGAAATGAGCTTAAGTATTTCCAATCGGTTGGAATGGATATTACCGACAGGAAAATTGCTGAATTAGCGCTTAAACAAAGCGAAAATAAAATGTCGAGTATTTTCAGGGTGGCTCCAGCCGGAATCGGGGTTGTTAAAGAAAGGATTATCGCCGAAGTCAATCCCACACTATGCGAAATGACAGGATATTCGAAAGAAGAACTATTGGGCAGAAGCGCAGCTATACTCTATCCATCCAAAGAAGATTTTGAATATGTGGGAAAGGAAAAATACAGGCAAATAGCCGAAAAAGGTACAGGTTCGGTTGAAACAAGATGGAAAAGAAAAGACGGCACCATTATTAACCTAATACTGTCTTCGACACCCATCGATTTGAATGACTTATCAAAAGGAGTAACTTTTACTGCTCTCGATATCACAGAGCGTATAAAAGGCGAGGCAGAGCTGCTGGCTGCCAAAGAGAAAGCCGAGGAAAACGACAAGCTGAAAACTGCTTTCCTTCAGAATTTATCTCACGAAATAAGGACTCCACTAAACGGGATTCTGGGTTTTTCCGAATTAATTAACGAAATCGACCTGAAAAGAGAAGATATTCAAAATTATACAGGTATAATACTCCAAAGCGGCAGGCGCCTGCTTAACATTGTGAACAATGTACTCGATATATCAAAAATACAAACAGGTCAAATTAATATCGAGAAAAGGCTATTCTCTGTCAATGCCCTGTTTTTCGACTTATACACTTTTTTTGCCCCTCAAGCAAAATCCAGGAATATCGATCTGTCGTTCACCATCGAAGGTGATAAAAAATTGATGCTGAATTCAGACGAAGCAAAGCTTCACCAAATTATGGTGAATCTTATAAATAATTCGTTGAAATTCACTAAGCATGGTTTTATCAGGTTTTTGTGCTATGCCGAGGGAGATGAGTTGCTGTTCAAAGTCAGCGATTCGGGAATTGGCATTTCAAAAGACTTCTACGAAAGGATATTCGACAGGTTTGTGCAGGCAGAAGCTGCTTCGAACCGAGAATTTGAGGGGGCTGGGCTTGGGCTGGCCATATGCAAGGGCCTGCTCGAAAAAATGGGTGGCCGGATATGGGTTGAATCGCAGCCCGGAGTGGAAACAAACTTCTTTTTTACGCTGCCCTACGAAATTGATATTGCCGGCTTCACAAGTGCAAAAACTGGTACAAATGCTAAGTTGAAATTTAAAGGCAAAATTCTAATTGCCGATGATGATTTTAATAGTTTTTATTACTTGAGCAGAATTCTCGAATATTCAGATATCGAAATATTCCATGCCGAAAACGGCGAAGAAGCCCTGCAGATTATTAGCGCCAATCCCGATATCGAATTGGCATTAATAGATATTAGAATGCCAAAAATGGACGGCATAGAAGCGCTGAATAACATCAGGCAAATCAAACCGGGACTGCCTGCCATTGCCCAGACGGCATATGCCTTCAGCGAAGAGCGGGAGAAAATCTTAGGACTTGGTTTCAATGAATATATTTCGAAACCAATTGAAAAAGCAAGATTTCTAGAATTATTGGCAAAATTCCTGTCGGTTTAGAACTGAAATAATCAAATGAAATTATGTTTTCGTTTTACTTTGGGAAACGATTGGCCGATACAAAATCAATTCTAAACAACATTGGCGGTTAAATATCTTGAGGCTTGGTTAGTGAATAAACGTTCAGATGAAAAAGTATGAATTATGAATTTGACGAATGATTGTCCTAAAGATGAGAAAAGATACATGGATTTATACTTAATACGAATTGAATCATTCTACAATATTATTAGGTTCATAGGAATAATTTTCTTAGTTTATAATCATTTATATTGATGATAACTGGTGTTTATTGAAAAAGAATTATTTCAAAAATTATACTTTTGTTCTGCTTTTTTTGAACTTGATGCAAATATTGTTACAAGCTAAACCGGCAACAGAAAAGAAAGAGAACCTCGGCCCAGGCGTAAACAGCCGCTGGGACGAAAGGGCCCCTGTTATTGCCCCGGACGGCAAGATACTTTATTTCACCAGGGGCAACCACCCTGGCAATACTGGCTTCGGGCAATACGATTCTGAGCAGGATATTTGGTATTCCACCCTTCAGGAAGACTGTAGCTGGAGCGAAGCAGTAAATATCGGCCCACCGCTGAATACCGAATACCCTAATTCAGTATGCTCAGTCACCCCCGACGGTAATACTCTCCTGCTGCTTGGCGCCTACAGGACAGACGGCGCTTCCGAAGCAGGCTATTCTATTTCTGTACGGACGCGAAGCGGATGGAGCATTCCCCAAAAGCTTAATATTAAGAATTAT
>DAINRZ010000453.1:0-3624 GCA_036741575.1 Kapaibacterium sp. (SeqCode) | reverse complement strand
ACAAACGCGTCGTTCACGATGTCGTACTGCCAGCGCATGGGGCCATCGATGTAAGCACCCGCGGGTTGCACCGCTGTCCAGCCGGGAATGCCCCGGTCAAAATCGTCTTCAAACAGCGGGGTGGCGCTGGCGCCGAGGACCGCCGTCGAAACAACAGAAGGGATCAGGCAGACGGCCACGACACGGCTTGTGCGAATGAGTGTGTTCATGTGTTGAGGGACGCTTCAGGCCGGAGGCTCGCAAATGCGCGTATGGCAGGAAACTGAACATCACGACTCCGACCACGGGTTTCGACCGGGCGTCGCGCCCGGTGACTTTGCCGTTGAGTCAGGTCGACTTTAGGCCGAGAGGCGCGCACCGTCGAGGAAAAACCGGAAAAACCGCGCGCGCAAAATTGTCCCGATCCCGGGTTGCCCCGCCCCAAGCAGTCCACTACGCTCGGTTGCGAAGATATCCTCCCCTATGAGAACTCGTTTTCGCATTGCCTGGGCGCCGCTCATGGCGCTGATCATCGCCGGATGCCAGACCACGCCCCCCGAACAGGTCGGTCCGCTCGAAGACGGTGGGCATTTGGCCCCCACTTATCAACTCCTGCGCCCCGCGGGCGAATCGATCGAATTCGGAGGGCGTCCCATTGACCTCGTCCTGGCTCCGGATCGCCGCACGATCTGGGTCAAAGACAACCGCGGACTCGTCGCGATCGACGCGGCGGACTGGTCGGTGCGCCAGGAGCTGAAATTCAAGGAGAGCGGGGGCTCAACGCATGGCCTGGCCATGACAATAGAACTATAATAAAACAGTTTATATTATATATGGTTACTCTGATAATAAAATCTGTTTATGTATAATTTTATTTATTACTGAATTTTTTTAAAAATAAGATGAATTATAAAAAAAAATTAATTAAAGGAAATTACTTACCAATTTACTATTCTTGATAAATCAATATTGAAAAATTTTTATTACTTACTTGAAAGATAGCATAATGAGACGAAGAAAAACAATCGAGGAATTCGATGAAAACGGTGAACCCATAATCAAATCGACCATAGATAGGGTAAGGGAGATAGATAATGTGATAATCACCGAAAAGGTTGCTCTGCGCAAAAGAGGCCGAAAGAAAAAATCTGAAGTCCTGGCTATGCAGCAAGCCCTGGAAATGGAAAACAGCGGCCGGGAAAGCACGCCCGCAAGAGCCGATAAGCCCGCCGGGCAAGCAGCAGCAGTTGCAGCAAGCGTACCTGCACCGGAGGTTCAGGCAGCAGAGGCACAGCCGGTAAAGCGTGGAAGGGGGCGCCCGCGCAAAAATCCGGTAGGCATAACCGTTACTACCGCGCCGCCGCCGCCGCCGCCCGCCGAGGAACCTGAAGCTGTCAAACCCGTAGCGCCGCCGCCGCCACCGCCGCCACCGCCGCCGCCACCGCAGCAGACTTACAGCCATCATACGCCAAGGCCGCAGGCCCAGCCTTCATACCAGCAATACGATAAACCAAAGCAGAGCTCGTATCACAAACACGATAAAAAAGAAGATTACAAGAAACCTGCATATAATAACGGCGGGCAATACCAGCCGAAATTCCAGAAACCAGAATTTAAACGGGAAGAAGGCACCAAGCCGGTATTCAACATGGCGGAGTTAAAAACAAAAAGTATCGGCGACCTGACAAATATGGCAAAAGAACTTGGTATAAATAATTTTGCCGACCTTCGGAAAAACGAACTTATCGTTAAGATTATCGATGCCCAGACACAAAAGAAAAGGACCGAAGAACCCGAAGAAGATCAGCTGCTCACAAACAGCGGCGTTCTCGAAGTGCTGCCCGACGGTTACGGATTCCTGCGCTCGCACCAGTATAATTACCTGCCCTCGCCCGATGATATTTATGTTTCGCCCAGCCAGATAAAAAAATTCAACCTGAGAACAGGCGATTCAATAATCGGACAGGTAAGGCCTCCAAAAGAAGCAGAAAGATTTTATGCTATGCTGAAGGTAGAAGAAGTGAACTATCTTTCGCCCGATCAAATAAGGGAGAGGACACTTTTCGACAACCTGACGCCTCTGTACCCAAACGAAAGGCTGTTCCTTGAAACAACCCCGAATAATTACTCGATGAGGATTATGAATTTGCTGTGCCCTGTCGGCAAAGGCCAGCGAGGCTTGATTGTATCGCCGCCTAAGTCTGGTAAAACAATATTGCTGCAGCAGATTGCCAACAGCATTACCAGGAACCATCCCGAGGTCAAACTGTTAGTCCTGCTCATCGACGAAAGGCCCGAAGAGGTGACCGATATGGAAAGAAACGTCGAGGCTGAGGTACTTTCATCGACATTCGACGAACCCCCCGACAGGCATGTCCAGGTGGCCGATATGGTCCTCGAAAAAGCTAAAAGGCTTGTGGAAGCAAAGATGGACGTCGTTATTCTGCTCGATTCGATTACCAGGCTGGCAAGGGCACATAATACTGTCGTACCCCATTCAGGCAAGATATTATCGGGTGGTGTTGACGCAAACGCTTTACACAAACCCAAGAGGTTTTTCGGCGCTGCAAGGAATGTAGAGGAAGGCGGCTCACTTACCATAATTGCTACTGCCCTTATCGACACAGGCAGCAGGATGGACGAAGTTATCTTCGAAGAATTTAAGGGCACCGGCAACCTCGAACTCGTGCTCGACCGCAGAATATCCGAGCGCCGTATATTCCCTGCCATAGACGTCAACCGTTCCGGTACAAGGAAAGAAGAACTCCTATTGGATCAGGAAGAACTAAACAGGGTATGGATTCTCCGAAAACTGCTCAGCGATATGCAGTCCGTCGAAGCTATGGAATTCCTGCTGACAAGAATGAAAGGCTCTCGCTCGAACAGGGAATTTATGCTTTCAATGAATTCGTAAACTTTTTCATGATTTCATCCTTAATTTGCCCGGCATTTGCCGGGCTTTTTTTTGCTATTCGTTTGCAGATAAGTTTTGGCGCCATATCAACTGAATGATACTAATATATCAGGTATTTAGCCTTATTCAATTTTTATCAGGTGGGCTGGGCAGCTTTTACAATCTGATGAACCAAAGCCCATAACAGGTATCCTTGCATCCGGCTTGGCGGCAATTTCCATGTTCAGCCTGCATTCTTCACGGTTTTGCGATTCAAATACTTCGATACCGACAATAGAAGAATATCTCGAATCGAGCAAATAATCAATATGCCAGCGGATTTTTTTTTCTTTGGTTTTATGCCTCTCCATCCGCTGCTTCAGGTTTTTCATGGCGCTGCCGGTATAAACATAAATGCCTTTTTCGAATACCTGCCTGCCCAGCGCCCCAATTACTATTGCAGTTTTTCTACTGACTTTGATATATAACCTGTAAGAACCCGAATTCATTATTATTCAAAAGCATGTCAGATAAAATTTGTTTTATTAACAAAAATAGCTTTATCAGGCTTAAAAATACTGATTTTTTTTATTACAATAAATTGTTAATTAATTGTTAATTTTTTCTGAAATATTTTAAATAATTAAACGTATTTTTGTTATTTAGTATAAACTAATAATATATATTGTTGATATTAAAAATAAAATATTATATATATAAAAATAAAAATTATGTGATACTAATATTGATTA
>DAINRZ010000452.1:0-3631 GCA_036741575.1 Kapaibacterium sp. (SeqCode) | reverse complement strand
TACGGAGCTATTCTTTGGCTGGTAAACGGATTGTTCATCATATTTGGCCATAAAATATTCCGGCAAAAAAGCAAACACAGCAGAATCGCTGCGCTTAATATTTAATACTTTTTGGTTTCAGTGTACGTAATTATGGATGTATTTAAAATAATATCGAGAGAATTCCGGAAAGTGATAAAGGACAGGAACTTAGTCCTGATATTTATCGCTGCTCCGTTGTTATACCCATTATTTTATGGGACGATTTACATGAAAAAAGCTGAAACCGAAATCCCTGTCGCTTTAATGGATTGCGATAACAGCTCTCTTTCGCGTTCGCTTGCCAGGACGCTCGACGCCCATCAGAATATTGATATTTCCATGATTCTTGTGGATGAATCAGAAATTGAAAATGTTCTCGCTCTCAATAAAGCTACAAACGTAGTTTATATTCCAAAAGGATTTGAAGAATGTCTGAAAAAGGGGATACAAACAAACGTAATACTATACCTGAATCCGGCAAGGCTCCTTGTGCTGAGCGATGTGGGAATACCCGCCAGCCAGCTTATTACGGCATTCGGTGCAAAGGTAACGGCTAATGTCCTTGCTGTTAAGGGCGTGCCTGTTTTCCAGGACAGTAATTATGCCCAGCCTTTGAAATTCGACTTTTCCTACCTTCATAATCCCTACCTGACTTACGGAGATATGATACTGCTACCTTTGATGATAATAATTATTTCTCAATTAATTCTGATAGGCGTAACCGCAGCCACCGCAAAGGAATACAGCATGGAAGGCTGGAAAGATACATTCAGGGTTTCAGGTGGAATACTTACTAACTTTGCAGGCAGGTTTATCTTCTACCTGCTTTTGTTTGCAGTTTTCAGTATTCTGTTAAAGTTCACTGTTGCTGATTTTCTGAACATTAGTATTTCAGGTTCTGATTGGGACAGCTTAATAGTATTCCTTTTAGGAATTATTGCTAATACATCTTTCGGCTTGTTCCTTGGTACCTTCTTCCGCCACAGAGTAGCGGTTTTCATTACCTTGGGATTTACCAGTTACCCGTTCTTCCTGATGTCTGGTTTTGCCTGGCCTGCCAGACAGATCCCTGATATTGTCAAGTATTTGTCAGTGCTTTTTCCATCGACACCTTTCCTGAAAGCCGGATTCGACATTATCGAAACCGGTGCTTCATTAACAGCAGGCACAGTTCAATTATTGAATTTTACTATTTTGATAATTGCATATTCTTTGGGATTCATTCTGAGAATGAAAGCCATTAAGAACAGGTTCAACAAATAGAAAATTATTAAGCTGTTTTATTCTCTATCGACGTTTTCCAGCAGTATCTCTGCAATATCGAGCACTTTCACTTCCTCGCGGTCTTTTGCCTTAACGCCGTCGCTCATCATGGTCATACAAAACGGGCAGTTAACTGCAATTGCGCCTGCCCCGGTATCGAGCAGTTCTTCAGTCCTTTCAATGTTAACCCTCTTGCCGGCAGTTTCTTCGAGGAACATCTGGCCGCCGCCGGCTCCGCAGCAAAGCCCTTTGTCGCCTGTACGCTTTGGCTCCAGGACATTCAGCCCGGGCACGCTCTTTAATGTTCGGCGCGGAGCATCGAAAATGTTATTATATCTTCCAAGATAGCATGAATCGTGGTAAACGATATTCTTTAATTCTTCCTGTCCATTTTTCAATTTAAGTTTACCAGTTTCAATTAGGTTCTGAAGGAAAACGGTGTGGTGAATTACTTCGTAATTACCACCGAAATCGGGGAATTCATTTTTAAAAGTATTAAAGCAATGCGGGCATGTAGTCAGGATTTTCTTTACATTATAATTGTTCAGAGTTTCAACGTTTGCTTTCACCAGCATATCAGCAAGGTATTCGTTACCAAGCCTGCGGGCCGTATCGCCGTTGCATTGTTCTTCGGTACCAAGAATAACGAAATCGACACCGGCGATTTGAAGCAGCTTCGAAAAAGCCAGGGCAATTTTTTTGGCTCTGTCGTCGTAGCTGCCGGCACAGCCCACCCAGTATAAGTATTCGAAATCGGATTTTTCGGCGGCTGTTTTAATACCTGTGCCTTCTGCCCAATCTGCTCGCTCTGCCTGCGAAAATGCCCAGGGTGTGGCGTTGTTTTCCAAATTGGCAAAAGTATTCTGCAATATAGGCGGGAAATCGGCTTCCATCATTACGAGCGAACGCCTCATATCTACAATTGCCGGCACATGCTCAATTTCCACAGGGCACTCTTTCATGCAAGCCCCACAGGTTGTGCACTGCCAAAGAGCTTCTATGCTTTCGTAGTCGCCTACGAACTTTTTGTCTTTAATAACCTGCTCGTCTTCTGTAAGATTTCCTTCGGGAGTATTTTTTGCTTTCAGTAGAATCTGGCCAATATCGACGGTTCTCTCTTTGATCTGCACTATTACTTCTCTTGGGCTGAGCACCTTGCCGGTTATATTTGCCGGGCAGACGGAAGTACATCTGCCGCAATGAGTGCATGAATAACCGTCGAATATGTTCTTCCATGTCATGTCATCTATATCCGAAACGCCGAATTTTTCCACACCTTCCTGCTCAAAATCTATTTTCTCAAGTTTGTTGACAATCCCCATGTTCGAAAAAAACACGTTGAGAACAGATGTATAAACATGCAGGTGCTTGGAATAAGGCAGGTAGTTCGCAAAAGCGAGAATTGCAGTTATATGCACCCACCAGAACAGGCTATAGATGTGATTAGCCTTTTCGTAAGTCATCAAGCCACCGATAAGGTTTGCCAGTGGCCTGTATGCCCAGTTTTCGTCTATCGCCAGAAGCGAGCGTGCCGAATTTTCGAATATCAGTGAAACAGTAATAACAAGTATTGCAGAAAGGACGATGAGTGCGTCAAGCGCTTCGGCGCTGTCGCCCTGCAATCTCTGCACACGAAAGGCATACCTGCGGAGCAATGCAAATATTACTGCTATCAGAATTATTACAGAAAAAATATCAACCGAAAAAGAAATGACTGTATAAACAGGCCCAAGGAAATTCCAGGAGAAATGTCCCATAATGCCCTTGATTACAGACTCGGATGCGGCAAACAGGAATACAAGAAAACCCCAGAATATTCCTGCGTGAATAGGCCCTGCTGCTTTGTCGCGGAAAATCTTTGACTGGCCGATAGCCACTTTCAAGGTGTGCATTATCCTCCGACCGGGATTAACCCATCTGACCTCAGGCCTTGCCACTTTAAGGAACAAATACAACCTGCGTAAGCTTATAAACAGCGTAATAAGCGAGCCAATCAATAAAGCAATAAAGATAATTTGTTGTATATTCATATCGCTAATAATAATTTATTAATAATATTTAACTTTCTCATTATTTAAAATTTAGAAGTTAAAACTAACAGATTTTGACATAATAGTAAAAAGAAAATTAAATCCTGTATGATTTTATGTTAATCCTCAGATAGGAATATTCAATAACAGAACGACTTTTGTACACTCATACCTGTATCTAAGCATAAACAGAAATATTTCCATTAAGGTAAAAAAATCTATATCGTTTGCAACAAAGTACTATTATTTAATCAAAAGTACTTACTCAACTTTCCGTGAAGTACAAAATATATTAAGTATTTTATAAATCAAAGATT
>DAINRZ010000451.1:0-3634 GCA_036741575.1 Kapaibacterium sp. (SeqCode) | reverse complement strand
GGTATGCGGGCGAAAAAGGCACAAATTTTGTGCAGGAATCGATGTATTCTGCCATGAATAATTCCAATATCGGCATGGAGTTCTATCTTACATTCCATCCTGTTGAAACGGCAGGCAGTGCCGATAGGTTCAAGCTGTATATTACATCGGATTACGAAGCGGAAGTTACCCTTACAATTGCCTGGAGCGGCAAAGTAATTAAAAAAACGACGAAAAAAAGGGATATCATCGAATTTGCATTGACTGCCGACGAAGCTTTGTGCTATACAAAAAAACCGGATGAAAAGCCATTGGCTAAAGAGGTTTTCAGCCAAAAAGCACTGCACCTGAAATCGGACGCTCCTATAACCGTTTATGCCGTTGCCGAGCTGAGCGGTCAGTCCGGCGGTTATCTTGCGCTTCCCGTGCCCGTTATGGGCGATGAGTATATTGTCGCCTCATCGGTCAACTCATCTGTAACAGGAAAATCGTGGACGCCCGGTTATTCGAGCATCTTAGTTAATTATGATTCGACCGACGTCGAAATCACTCCCAGCGTGGCTACTTACGGCATTACCGCCGGCGAAACAAAAAAGTACACAGGACTAATGGCAGGTGACATTGTATTGATTGCTTCCCTTTTGCCCGGAGAAGACCTGACAGGTACAGTTGTAAAGTCGTCGATGCCGGTTGGAGTCATCTCAGGTAATTATTGTACTTATAACGAAGGCCAGGATATTTGTGATTATACAATAGAAATGGAATCGCCGCTATATGCCTGGGGTAAAGAATACCCGGTTTTTCCGATTACCGGCAACAATGGGTATTTATTGAAGATTTTATCGTCTGAAGAAGGCAAAACAAGCATTTTCAGAAATGGCGAAAAGATTGGCCAGCTACCATCAAAGGGAGGCAGTGAAAATATTGGTTACCTGATTCATGAATCATCGAATGAACCTGTTGTAATATCTGCAGATAAAAGGATAAATATAGTTCAGTATAATATAGATAAAGACAAGCAGGTTAAGCCGTTTCAGATGAGTGTCATCCCTTATTCCCAGTATTCGAAGGAGATATATTATTCTACTCCCGGAACGCCCGGCAATGATTTCTATGATAAAACCGTAGTAAATATTATTTACAAAGGCACCGCCGACGGCAGCCTGCCTGATGATATGGTTATTTATGTTCCCGAGCAGGGCAGCCTGGAGTGGAAGGCTGTTAAGCTGAGCACCCTCTCACCCGGCCCCGGCACTGTGTTCGAAGGTGGCCTGAGCGACGGTAATAAATATTATACAAAAAGTATTGAGCTGAAAAACGGTACCTATAGATTAACTTCCGACAGCCCGTTTTCACTCTATCATTATGGCAATGCGCTTAATCAGTCTTCTTATGGGTTCCCTGCCTCCGTTACGTTGATGGATAATAAAAACGATTTTTATCCGCCAGTACCCACCTGGACTATGAATTGCGACGGAAGCATAACTGACGGGCTGGTTAGCGATATGCCCGAAAACCCCGATGAAAGGTCGAATATGCAGTCAATTGTCATGGTTGCTGATAACAGCAGCAATTACAAGATGACATATGCGCCGTTTATTCCCGGCAACTCGAGGACGGTAAATTGGGGGCTTACCGTTACGGATAAGACAAAAGATGCTGTTGCAACGATAAAATTTTTCGACAGGCATGGTAACGACACTACAATTACTATTAAATATTATGCTCCAAACATTTCAATTTCACCGGCTAAAATCGATTTTGGTATCGTGAAAGCAGGTCGTGTTGCGGTATCCGATGTATTCATTAAAAACAATTCCGCCACTGCGTCTTATTTTATTACAAAGGCAGCAACTAAATCAGGAATTGATATCTTTGGCACCGAAGGCAATGTTTTTCCTATAGAAATTAAACCCGGAAAAACCGAGAAAATAAAAATCAGCTTTTCAGCTCCCGATGAAGGCGATTATTCAGATTCTCTCGGTATCGGCGACGACTGTATATTTGCCAACAGGGTAAAACTTACCGCCAACGCTCTTAAGCCCGTTATTAGTGTTACCGACCTGGATTTTGGCGAAGTAATTATCGGCAACGAAGTTTCTAAAAGCTTCAAAGTATATAATAAAGGCCTGGTCGATCTTGTTTTGACTGATACATCAGGAAATAATAAAAGGTTTTTCAAACCTTTATTCAATCGTGAGTTTACGCCCAATCCGGGCCTTACTATTAAACCGGGTGACAGCCTGACTCTCAATATCAGTTTTAAACCGGAGCAGGAATCTTATTACGAAGATAATATAGTTTTTTCGAGCGATGCCGCCGGGACCGACAGTTCGGTTGTTCTAAAAGGCATTGGTATTATACCGGGATTAAAGATATCGACGCTCGATTTTGGCAGGCGGAGGATTGACAGGCCTAAGTTCAATGACGACGGCCCATACGAAGCACAGCTCAGGATTGAAAACGAATCATCTAAATCAATAGACATATTCAGTATTGAAACCATAACAGTAAGCGGCGCTCCATCGGCATTTATAACCGATGTTGATGAACTAAAGGGCAGGCTGAACAAAGGGGAAAGTATTGAGCGCCTTGTTATATTCCATCCCGAAGAGCCGGGCCACTATATGCTTAAACTGATAATTACTTATACCGGCGGTAATAAAAAAGAGGCAATAATAACAGGTACAGGTGTGCTGCCGCGTTTAAAACTTGCCTCCGGCAGCCAGTCCGGCAATATTGTAGATTTTGGGGATGTGCCTGTCAACAGGCCAACTTCTATTAAAAGGGATATTATATTCGAAAACGACCCATGGGAATTTTCTGATACACTCGTTATATCTGATGTACTTGTTACCAGCAATATTAATTCGGTAGGCACGGAAAACAGGCAGTTCGGCACCGAAGGTTTCTATTTCGAAAAAGCATCGCTCGGCCTGCCTGTTACTCTTATACCGGGTGGCCGCGATACGCTAAGCCTGGAGTATATTTCGCCTAAGGTAAGCTCTAATCTTGCTACTATTAAGCTGGAAAGCGACGCTGAAAATGATATTGTTTTGGAGCTGAAGGGAAGAGGATTGGAATCGAACCTGCTGATTGAAAGCAATTATCCCAAAATATGTACAGGGAAAAACGACACTGTTATTATTAATATTTCTAACTCGGGCAATTTAAAATCAGATATAAAATCCGTTGCATTTACTGCATCCACAGCTGATTTCTCATTCGAGCAGGCTTTTGAGCCTTTTTCGCTCCAGCCTATGGAATCGCGGGAAATCCGGCTGATTTACGATCCGCTTTTGCCCGGTAAATCTGAAACGGAAATAGTAATAAATTCCGACTTCGAAGGTAAAGAAAAAACGTATAAACACAAAATTGAAGCGGAATCCTACAAAGTATATGTCAACTCGCAGATTTCTCCGGACAGCAGCAGTGTCCTGGTCGGGTCAGTAGTCAAAAAATCAATTATTCTGAACGGGATGGACGGAATGCCGCCCGATGAAGAATTAAACAGGCTCGATGTGGAATTAAACTATGGTTTATCTGTTAAGCTGCACCCCGACAGTATTAGAATCGGCAGTTTGCTCGACGGCAAATTTGAAATCGGCAATATCGAGATTAATGATGCTTCAGGAATAGCACGTTTCAGTATTTT
>DAINRZ010000450.1:0-3643 GCA_036741575.1 Kapaibacterium sp. (SeqCode) | reverse complement strand
ATGGGGCTTGCCCCATTGACAGAAAAAATTACCCACAGTTACCGATATAGAACCATTAATTTATGATTTACCCATGCAAAACGCCATAGAACCTGTTTTATTAAACCCGAAGCCAATTTTAGATTCTGGCTCGATAATTGTTAAACACCGGCGGGATTGAATGACAAAATTTGGAATAATAATTAAAATTTATTAATTTAGAATTATTAAAATATTTTAATTTTTATATTTTTTATATGGAAAACCTGATAATAAAAAGTACAAAGAATACTCCGTTGGTAAATCTTGATTGGGCCACGGGAATCTGCGAGATTAGCGGCGAATCGTTCCCCGGAAATTCATCCAAGTTCTGGAGGCCTGTTTTCAAATGGCTCAATGAATATATTGCATTAGGTAAGCGCGAAATAACATTTAAATTCAGGCTGTCGAACATCAATTTAGGGTCGTCCAAAGCAATTTTCAGTATTATGAGTATTCTTGGCAACTATAGACAATCGGGGATTGATGCTAAAGCATACTGGTATTTTCCCGAAAACGACCTGCAGTTTATGGATATGTGGAAAGAATTGACCGAGGATGCTGCAATACCCAATTTTCTTATCAACAGCGAAAACATAGCTGCTGCCGATCCGTTTTCTGGCATTAAAATTGGTAAAAGCCTGATTATTAATGATTAAATGAAAAGTTACTGATTGTGTGCTGTTTGTTGGGATGAAAATTGAAAGAGAATGATGAAATATCGAATATTGAAAAAGTACTGGGATCGGGCAATATCGACAAAAAAGATTTGCTGGACGAATACAAAAGCCTTGCCGCAAGTTATAAATCGCTTCTCAGGCAAACAAACAAGCTGATAAAAATCAGCGATTCGACACAGAATAAACTTAAAGCTGCCCAGGAATCCCTGGCACTGCAGAATAACAAAATAAACAAAAGCAACAAAGAACTGAAGATGGCCAATGCATCGATTGAGCGCTACCTGACAATAATCAATTCCGAGCTCGATATAGCAGCTGAGTACGTCAGGTCGCTGCTTCCTCTGCCAATTAAAAACGGCAAAATATTAACTAATTGGAAATACGAGCCGTCGCGCCAGCTTGGCGGAGACGCTTTTGGTTACCATTGGATTGACGATGAGAATTTTGCCATTTATCTGTTCGACGTATGCGGCCATGGCGTAGGGCCAGCCCTGCATTCGGTATCGGCGCTCCACGCCCTGAGGTTCCAGATACTGCCCGGAGCCGATTTCAGCGACCCGGCAGGCGTGCTGGCATCGCTCAATGAAAACTTCCAGATGAAAGACCACAACGACATGTATTTCACCATTTGGTATGGGGTTTACAACAAAAAGCGCAAAGAGATAAAATATGCCGCTGCCGGCCACCACGCCGGTTTCCTCGTTATGCCCGGCGGCGGAGGGATTGAACTGTACACGCGCAACCTGATGATTGGCGTCGATCCGGATTTTAAGTATTTATCAAATTCTGTGGTAATAGATACTCCTGCCAGCCTCTACCTGTTCTCGGACGGGGTGTTCGAATTCGAACTGAACGACGGACTGCTGTGGACTATCGAGGAATTGCAAAAATTCCTGGCAGAGAATATATATAAGGGCGATGATTCTCAGGATTTGCTTTTCGAAAACTATGAACTCGAACTTGACAACGTATATGCCCATGTTATTCATACCTCCAAAGAACATAAACTTAAGGATGATTTCTCGCTGCTTAAAGTATCTTTCCTCTGAAAAATTAATTCTTCTTAATGTAAAAAATAATTGTTATCTTAAATACTGAGTCATTTTTTTTTTTGAAACGGTAGGTTAATGGTTAACGATGTTGTAAATACTTTTGGCAAAAAGCCATTAGTGCTTGTTGTGGACGATGTGCAGAAAAACCTTCAGGTGGTGGGTACTACCCTGATGGATGAAGGTTACGAAATTTCTATGGCCAATCATGGCGAAAAAGCCCTGAAATTACTCGAAAAGATAACACCCGACCTGATTCTGCTTGACGTTATGATGCCCGACATAAACGGCTATCAGGTATGCGAGCGTATTAAACAAAACGGACAGCTTAAGAATATTCCCATAATATTCCTGACGGCAAAAACAGAACTGGACGACATAGTAAACGGATTCAAGCTGGGGGCGGTAGATTATGTAACAAAGCCCTTCAAAAAGGAAGAACTGCTGGTTAGGATTAAAACTCACCTGGAAGTTAAATTTTCGCGCGAACTAATCGAGCAAAACGCACGCGAAATAGAAGAGTATAATACCAGGCTGAAGGCCATTAATTCCGAACTCGAAGAATCGAACAGGCAGATACAGGAATTATTGTCGCTGCTGCGCTCGGAACTCGATAAGGCATCCGAATACGTCCAGTCTTTGCTGCCCAAGCCGATTAACAAAGGCAGCCTGCAAACAGACTGGATGTTTGTGCCTTCGGCAGAATTGAGCGGCGATTCGTTCGGCTACCACTGGATAGACGAAGACAACTTTGCCATATACCTGTTGGATGTTTGCGGCCATGGAATCGGTTCGGCGCTGCTTTCTGTTTCTGCGCTGAACGTGATTAAGTTCCAAACCCTTCCCGATTGCGACTTCAGGATTCCCGAGCAGGTTATGAATTCACTGAATAAGTCATTCCAGATGATAGACCACAACGATTCTTATTTTACAATATGGTATGGCGTATATAACAGGCAGTCAGGCATTCTCAAGCACTGCTCGGCCGGCCACCACGAAGCCGTGCTGGTTAAGGAAAACGGCGAAAAAGCCCTGCTTTTGCATAATAATGTTTTAATCGGGCTCGATCCCGACACCGAATATTTTAGCGAGGAATACGAGCTGCAAAGCCCCGCAAGGCTCTTTATTTTTACGGACGGGGCTTTCGAGATTTCGCACGACGGCGATAAAATGTGGACAAAAGAAGAATTTATCGATTTGCTGGCGTCAATGCCTTCCGATTCTGAAGACGAACTGAGCCGGATACTGTCTCATGTAAGGGCTATGCACGGCAGCGAAAGCCTGGATGATGATTTTTCGATGCTGAAAATTAAATTCTTATAATTAATATTATTTACTTATAAAGTAATGAGAAAGCATATATTTAAATTAATTCCTGCAATAATCCTATGGATGGCCGCCATGGGCTGGGCCGGTGCAAGCCCGCTGCGCGACAGCCTGTTCGGTATTTTGCCCAAAGCCCAGGGCGGGGCCAGGATAAATATCCTGCTGGAGCTTTCGGAGGCATATAAAAATGCCAACGATTTGGATTCGGCGATAATTTTTGCCGACCTGGCCCTGGCAAATGCCCGCAAAGCCGGCGACATGAAAAAGGAAGCAATCTGCATAAATACTATCGGCAGGCTGAACCGACTGGCCAGCAATTATTCGGGCGCAGTAAAGCTCTACAAAGAAGCGCTGGAAATCTACAAAAGGCTGGGCGATAAAGTGGCATATTCAGTTACCCTGAATAATTTGGGCGAAGTTTACGAGAAATGGGGCGAGCCAAAATCGGCGCTCGATAATTACCACAGTGCACTTAGAATACAGGAAGCAGGCAAAGATTCGTTCGGCATGGCATCGACTTATGCCAATATCGGAAATGCATACCGCGGAGTAAATGAAGTTAGCTCTGCA
>DAINRZ010000449.1:0-3647 GCA_036741575.1 Kapaibacterium sp. (SeqCode) | reverse complement strand
AGGCATTGGTTGCTCGGAGTTTTCGGAATTCGCCATTTATAGCTCAGCCCTGTTGCTTCCTTTTCTATTGAAATCCAATTAGCACCAGAGTTTGTGCTATATTCTATACTGACAGGATTATCCGGGGCAACCCCCTCCCAGGTTATAAGAGTATCCGAACCAGCCACAAATACTTCGCCGCCATTTGGGTGAATCAGTTTCAATGTCCTGACAGCCGGCCTTTTCCCTAACAAACCGCCTGTAGCATAGAAAGATGAGCTGCATAAGCTATTGTCGATTTCAAATTTGCAGTATGCAGAGCCGCTGTCGGCTGCTGTGTAACAAACTTTCAATTCCCTCGATTCTCCTTTTCGTATATGAAATCCGCCAGAGGGCTCTACCCTGAATGATGGATTGGAAGGTATAATGCTGTAAACATCAAAGTCACCGTTTACTGCTTTAATAGTTACTTTAGTGCAAGTGTCTTTTAAAGAGCCGATTAACTTTGCAGTTAAAGGAATTGTTTCGAGGTAAGATGTCTTTAATTTTGACAATGAATAATTCAGGGTGCTAAAAGAATTTGTTATATTATACTTTAGTACAACATTAAAATTCGTTGTATTGCAAAGGGCCTTGTTTTCCCATTCAATTGTACATGGATCACTTCCCTGAGCAAAATTCAGTATTTTTAAATATACTTCCCTCGCCTGTTCGGTAGTAGTAACATTTTCGAACCATTGACCGCCGGTGCTTTCAGTTATACTTTTCAGGCACTGGGGACATTGATAACCTAAAGTGACCGAAAAAATTGTAATACCGTATTGATTTGCCTGCTTGATAATCTCCTTTGTATTAGGCTCGAAATTGGGCTGCCCATCTGATAATAATACTATTACTTTCTTATATTTTCCTGTTTTTGCAACGAGTATCCCACCGGCAGCCGGAGAGGTAAAGGCTGAATTGTAATCGGTACCGCCGCCCCTGTAAACATCAAGTATTTTACTCTCCAGCAAATTCCTGTCGGTAGTAAAATCCTGAACAAAATAGTTTTTTGTATCGAAAGTAGTTATCGCACATTCCGATTTACCAAGCGGCAGGCCCCTAATCCATGCCCTGGCGCCTTCCTGCGCCAATGTAATATTTGTACCGTCCATCGAGCCGCTGACATCCATTACCAGCACGCTCGATAATGCCTGGGGCGGCTTCGGTGCCGGGCAGCTTACTGATAAGATTTTCCTGATTTCACCGTTCTCGGTTATTTCAAAATCATTTGTATTGTAATTAAGTATCTGATTGCCGTCTTTATCGAAGGCATAAAACTTTGCCTTCATAATCGGGTAGCTGGTTGTATCGATATCAAAAAGGGTGAGGGACTGGGAGAAAGCAGGGTAATAGAATAGTAAAAAGAAAATAAGCAGTAAAACTCTCTTTAATTGTCTGAACCTTGATTTGCATGATTCAAGGATTGGAGGATTAAAATTAAATGTATTCATTTGGCTGACCTTGAAAACTTTTGATTTTATTATTATGTACCCTTTTAAATTGTTGGCTATTAGACCCAAAATTTATTAATAATCCGATTTCCATATTATATGCTTCGAGGTAGTTTTTAGCTTGAGCCAAATGAGATTCATCCAACTCAATTACAGCTTTTAACTCAACCATGATTTTATTCTCAACAAAGAAATCTGCTCTTCTGTTTCCAATATGCTTCTCTCTATAATATATGGGCATCTCCATTTCTCTGTTAAATTCCAGGCCATCGAGCCTCATTTCTATTTCCAAGGCCCGCTGGTATATTACTTCCTGGAAACCATTCCCCAAAGTACTATGGACTTTCATAGCACAACCTATAATTCTTTTACTTATTTCTTCATGTTTCATACTTCATTTTTCCTTGTCTGAGCCTTGATATACAGGATTCAAGGATTAAGAGCAATACTAAAACCTGACCTTCAAATCAATTAATTCTTTCAAAAAGGGATAAAACTTTCAATATTTATCTTTAAAAATCAAATAAATCAATCAAGTAAATCATAAAATCCTTTCAATCAAGGTTCAGACAATTATTTCACCGGCGTTTTCACAATAATATTAACTGTCCTGCAATAGAACCTGCCTTCTGGAATATCGTTGTCATACAGCAGTTCACCCTCGCCAATGCCTGTGGCTATGGCGTCGGTGCGCCCTATTGCCAGCTTGGCCGATTCGGCGCGCCTGAGCGATAGCAGCTTGTTGTAGTTTTCTTCGCCGGTTCTGTCGGTATAGCCCAATATTTCCAGGGTCGATTCTGGCTTAATCCTCGACTTTATTAAATCAGTAATTTTTTTATTTGCTCCTGCTATATCAGATTTATCGAAATCAAACAGTATGAGCGAGAATTTGTCGATTTCCATATCGCCTATTCTTTCGGTTCGCTTCTTTTCTACGGAAATCACATCCACCTGGATTTTTTTCTCGTCGCTTTTTGCTTTTTGGCCTTTATTGTCGGTAATTTCCAATTGGTACGCGACCTGTTTCTGCTGCCTTGGTATAGACTTTTGGTCGCGTGCAAATACCCAGTCCAAATTGTCGGGCATAGCTTCCAGACCGCCGCTATTACTGTAATTGACGAAATCGATATCCTGATAGGCTTTCAACTTCCATTCCCTGAGCCCTGCTTCGGCATCTATTTCTGGCTTGAACCTTACTTTGGGTGGATTGACCGACCTGATTGTGTCGGTTGTAAACACGGGAGCCAGTATCTCGTATTTGTCGGAATACAGCTCTACGCGCCTGTTCTCCTGTATTTTGTCCGGTTCTTCGATGGGTGTGGAGGGTTTATCAGGCAGGTCATTCAATTCGATTTTTATCATATCGGGACTGATTTCCCATGTATCGACAAGATACTGCCTGACGGCTTCGGCCCTGCTTTTCGAAAGCTGTTTGTTGCCTTTCTCGACATCGATGCCGGAATTGCAGCCTACAAGTTTAAGCTTTGCTTCGGGATATTTATTCATTCTGCTGCCCACAATGTTGAGGATGTTATAATAAATGCCAAGTGTCGATTCCGAGTATAATTCCTTTTCTACAGAGAAATTAACAGCTTCCAGCTTGGTAAGCCTCTTATATTTTCCCTGCAATTCGCTGCTGTTGTTTTCGAAGAATATGTAATTAAGCAGGGGGTCGAGCCTGTTCGAAATAAATTCCTCGACAACAAGTTTTGGATTTGGCAATTCCCTTTCCAATGAATCAATTCCAACGGCGACAACATCGGCGCCAATCCTGTAAGTTTTTGGTATCAGCAGTGTATCGGTCCTGGTATAATATTCTATCGTCGTAATTGTATTTCCTTTTTCCTCTTTGCTCTGCGTGGTGACCGGTATGCCGGTTACAAACCTTTGGACAGCAATATCGGGAACCGTCTTCCTGATTGTATCAATTTTCTCAATCGTCCTGAAATCGTATTTAATATCGACAGGCCTGTATTTGATAGCCGCGCCAAACCTGAGAGTATTTGTATGCCACAGAGAATCCTTTACCAAATTGGTGAAATTATATGAATAGAATATTTCGGGCGATACTATCAGCGTTCCCGATGAATTGAGCGGCAGGTCGTAACTCAATCCGCCGAGGCCGAAAAGCTGGAATCCGTCCATATCAGGGATATCGCCTGAATATCTGTTCCT
>DAINRZ010000448.1:0-3654 GCA_036741575.1 Kapaibacterium sp. (SeqCode) | reverse complement strand
TCGCGTTTTTTCGGGCAAAAATGGCTAAATAATATGTTAGGCGAGGCTAATATGATGATCATCAATTTGCAGATGGAATTCAGAATAATATATAAAGTAATACTGTAGCTGAAACACATGCGTTGCTGCTCTCGTAAGGATTAAATCATTTAAAATATCTTAAGGTATCGTTATGATTAAAAATAGACATAGCCGCAGGGATGCGTTTTCCTATTTGGGAACTGTTGGCCTGAGCTGTTGTGCTGCAGCAGGAACATTCAATCCGGGAATGCTGCTTGCGAATGATAATCCACAGGAGAGGACAAATGCAACAGATAAACCACGCTGCGAAAAAAGGGCGGAATTTTCCGATAAATGGCTTAAACGGTTCATGGATGTGCTCGACAGCAGTCTCGACACCGGCACCAGGAATAAAATCATGCAGGCTAACGGCAAAATATGCTACAGGCAATATATCAGCGAAAATAATGCACAGGTTCAAAAGCTTGATTTCGACAAATGGGCCGAATGGGCAAGAACTAACGTCAAAAGCCCCGATTTCAGAGTGGAGGGCAATACCATATACTTCCAGTATATGAGCAGCGCCGAAACAGGGAAGCCCTCTGCCGAAGGCCAGTGCTTATGCATGATGGCCGAATCGGCCCCAAAAGGCCTTTCTCCTACGTACTGTATGTGCTCTGTCGGTTACGTCAGGGAAATGCACGAGATGTTATTCGGCCGTGAATGCGAAGTGGAATTGCTCGAATCGGTGTTGCAGGGCAGCAAAAGGTGCAAATTTAAAATCACAGTGAAATAAAGTTATTCATAATGTATGTTCAATAAAAAGGTTTCAAACATGATACTGAATCTAATTAAAAAAACTGCTTTCACCATTGTATGTATGTCAATATCCCTATCGATGGCAAGCGCCTCGGATTTCAGCAATCATTCGCAAAAGGTCCCTTTGAATCCTCAGGCCAAGACAGGTAAGCTTGCAAACGGCCTGACTTACTATATCCTGGAGAATAAAACACCCGAAAAATATGCCCGGTTCAGGCTTATTGTCCGTGCAGGGTCGATTAACGAAGACGACGACCAGCACGGCCTGGCACATTTCACCGAACACATGGCTTTCAACGGTACCAAGCGTTACCCAAAGAACCAGTTGCTCGATTTTCTTCAGAAAACGGGCCTTAGGTTTGGGCCGGAAATAAATGCCGGCACAGGCCTGGAGTCCACTCAGTATGAACTTCCCATGAATATTGAAAATCCGGAAATGATAGCCAGGGCATTCGAAATCTTAGAAGACTGGGCACATAATATATCTTATGATGACAGCCAGATAGATTCCGAGCGCGGCGTCATCGTTTCGGAATTCAGGCAGGGCAATACCTCGGCATTCAGGCTGCGCAACGAGCTCAGCAAATATAATTTCCACAATTCGAAGTTTGCGCACAGGAACGTTATCGGCGACACAAATCTTTTGTGGAATTTCCCCTATAGCGCAATAAAGCGGTTTTACAAAGATTGGTACAGGCCCAACCTTATGTCGGTGGTTGCGGTAGGAGATTTTGATGCCGCAGAAATCGAGAAGTATATTATTAAGCATTTTGCAGGACTGAAAAATCCAGAAAGCGAGAGGCCATGGGAAGTGTGTAAGCTGCCCTCACATAATACTATTGTCGGCATTGCAAAAGACAAAGAGACACAATACGATATCGGCAGAATGATATTCAAGCTCCCGGAATACGACGAATCGACGGTTGGCGGTTACCGTGAATCGATAAAAAGAGGGCTCTACGACCAGATGTTTTCGGCAAGGCTTTCGGAAATCCAGCTAAAGCCCGATCCGCCATTTGCTGCGGCCAGTGCGGGCGAGGGTGGTTTCTTGGGCGATAAAAGGGCATATACTGCTACAGTAGTTAATAAGAACGGTGAGTTTATGAAAGGATACAATTCCATGCTAACCGAGATTTTCAGGGTTTCCCGCCACGGATTTACACAATCGGAACTCGACAGGGCAAAGGCTGATTACCTGAGTGCAGTGGAAAAAGCATGGAACGAGAAGTCGAAACGCCACACAGATCAGTATGTGGAAGACTTTACTTCGAATTTCCTGAGTACAGCCCCGGTTCCCGGATTCGATTACCAGTTGGAAGCTGCAAAGTATTTCCTGAAGGAAATTAAACTTGACGAGGTGAACCAATTAAGTAAAACATATATTACAAAAGAGAATTGTGTTATAACGTTATCTACTATAGACAAAGAAAGCATTGCCGTTCCCGCCGAAAGCGATATTCTTGCAGCTTTTGGAGAAGCATGGAATATTATTCCCGAGCCTTATAAAGATGTTTTTATAGAAAAACCTTTGTTTGCAAAAAATATTCAGCCCGGAAAAATAAAGGAAACAAAAACTAATCCCAAGCTGGGGATTCAGGAAGTAACGTTTGAGAACGGAGTTAGGGTTATTCTGAAAAAGACGGCCTTCAAGGACGACGAAATACTATTCCAGGCATTCAGCCCAGGCGGTTCTTCGCTTGCATCAGACAAAGACTACAATTCATCGCAGCAGGCAAGTTCGATTATACAGCAATCTGGTATTGCCGGTTTCGATTTTATATCTCTGCAGAAACTACTCACCGGCAAGCAACTAACAGTTAATCCGTTTATCGGCGAACTGTGGGAAGGATTCTCGGGAAGGAGTACACCCAGGGATTTCGAGACTGCACTGCAAATGATAAACCTCTATTTTACGGAGCCTCGCAGCGACAATGATGCCTTTAGCAACTATATGAACAATTTCAGGACTTATGTTGCCGGCAAAAACCAGAATCCCGAAAATGTTTTCGAGGATTCCGTACAAAACATATTAAACTCATATCATCCCCGCCGGCAGCCTTTCGACGAGTCATACCTTAATTCGATAGATTTTAAAAAGGCTGTCAATTTTTATAAGGACAGATTTGCCGACGCTGGCGACTTTACTTTCATTTTCGTTGGTAATATCGACACTGCATCAATAAACGGAATGCTTGGGAAATACCTTGGCAGCCTGCCGACAGAAAACAGGGCAGAGAACTGGAAAGACGCAGGTATTGCAAGGCCTTCGAAACCCGTGGAAAAGGTTGTAAAGTATGGCAACCAGGACCGGAGCCATGTACGCCTGGTTATCAACGGCGCGTTCGATTATTCCGGTTATAATATGTTTATTTTGCAATCGCTTAAGGAAATGTTCAATATCAGGTTTACCGAGGTGGTGCGCGAAGAAAAAGCTGGCACCTACAGCGGCAGTGTTAACATCGTAGCCAACAAATACCCTAAAGGCGAGTATTCTGTTGTCGTCGATTTTATTTGCGACCCCAGAAGAGTGGATGAACTAACCGAGGCAGTAAGAGGAATAATTGAGGAATTGAAAGAGGAAGAACTGCCTGTGATTGCAGAGAAAGTCAAGAAATCGCAGGAATTCAGGCAAAAACTCTACCTTGAAAGAAATGAATACTGGGTTTCAGTTTTAAACAGCCTGCTGCAAGTGGGAGAGAATCCGGAAACTATTCTCGATTATTCCAAATGGACCGAAGACCTGACAGCTGGCGTCCTGAAGAAAGCAGCAAACAGATATTTGGATGCAGGGAAGATGTCGAGATTCGTCCTTTTGCCCGAAAAAGGATCATAAAA
>DAINRZ010000447.1:0-3656 GCA_036741575.1 Kapaibacterium sp. (SeqCode) | reverse complement strand
TTTCCGAATCCTCGGACGCAAAAACATACTTGAAAACAATGTCATTCCTAAGATTGATGCCGCTAATATCCAAACCTGCCATAAACCCACATTCTATATATGTTTACAATACTCAAATATAGCTATCCCGGCTGTCTTTTACAAATGGAATATGTTCATTGTCAATTTCGAGCGGAAAAACTCTTAGTAGGATGGCTTTTCCACAAGATAGTGTCTATGCCGGTAGTTACGGCAGATTCTCCCTCTGCCTCCTCGATTACTTCGATATAATCATTGCAGTTGTATTCTGCGGGAATCACCAGTTCGGCGGTAACGGCGCAACCATACAGGCAGTTGGCGCCGTCTGGTGTGGCGGTAAGCGTCAGCCAGTTCTCGCGCTCATCCGGGCATTTGCAAAAATAGGGTGAAGAGCAGGGGTATGGTGAGATTACCTCGCTGCGGTTGCCGGCTGCGTCATAGCTAAATGAGTATGTGGCCTGGCCCTGCAGGCTCGTTGCCAGCGCCAGAGCCATCAGCATTATTAAGGAGATTTTTGTTTGTGTTTTCATGGTTGTTTTTTAATTAATAGTTTTTGAATTTTACTGAGTAGCAATAGGTTTCACTTAAAATGCAATCGTACAAATTTCTAAGTAAATCTATACCACTGTCTTTTTCTGATGCTTCTTTAGGATTAGATATAAATTTTTTTAATGATTCATTAAAACTCTCAACCAAATAATATTCTCCATGAAGAAAACCCAATCTATAGAAATAGATATATAACTTCCTGAATAACATTAAATTAACAACTAAAGGGTATTCTTTTTTATCAGAATAGAAACTTTTAAAAGAATAGTTTGTTATATCATTATAATAAACATTAGGAATTCCATGATATGGATTTAAGCTATCAACATTCCTTGGATTATTGCTTAGATTAAAACTAAACCTAATTGTATCTAATTTATTCAGAATTCTGTCCTCACTAATGTTTAATATATCAATTAACCTTTTATGATTCTTAAAATTTGAGTAAATAATATTTCCCCTGATTTTTAATTTTTTTATATTATTGTAAATAAATTCATTATTAATAATTTTTAATTTAAAATATGTTGTTTTGTCTGAATCTAGTTTTTTAATTACAGGATACGAATTTATCATTGGTACAGCAAATTCTCCTTGAGTTTTATCCCAATTAGTTCCATTACAAAATAGAAAAGTATTACATGAGTAAGTTTTATTATAATCTGGAAATGAGTTTTCAAATGGATTAAACTCAAAACTACTTACAATTGGCCAACCGTCAACATACCAGTTATTTAAAGGTATATATACAGGATTTGATGACTTATTAGAAATGCTTAATTCAACGAATAAAGTATCCTTAATAACAGTATCCTTTACCTTGCATACAAGACTGCTATCAGGTAGCAATAACTTTGGGAAAAAAAACACTGTTAATTTTGATATTTTTTCTTCTTGGCATCCAAAAAATAAAGAAGTAGTAATAAATACGACCATAAATAGGTTTCTTTTTCTAAGATTACAAGTATTTGTTTGCGATTCATTACATTGATATTTCATTAATTACTCCACATAGTCCAATTGTTACGAAAAGTGTTAAATATTGAAGTATTTTGATTAAAAATACTATTTATTGGGATATTCTTGGGTTGATGAAGTGATACTAAACCTAATTTATTTAGCCCGACATGTAATTGTTCTTCAAGTAATGAGAATTTCATCATATCATCCCTGGTAGATTGACTTGGTAAATTTTTGCCATATGTTCTACTAAACCATTTTCTATCTGTTATAATATAGTATTTATCATCAGGTGATAGTCTTTGACTTTCAGGATAAGTCTTAAGATATTCCTGTTCTGCTTTGGTTAATTTTGATTTCGGTATCAGAGTTAATGCGCAAGTTTCCTGTACATCCTTCATTTTAAAACTGACATCATTACCGTTTTGGTCTATTGCTTTGATAGTTTCTTCTGTTCCAGGATCTGTTATATACACTACCTCCCCCTGACCAGAAGCATAACCTTCAATAACTAATGCATTAGAAACGATAACTTTATTCTGATTTTCAGTTGCTTCTGGATTAGTATTTGTTTGAGCATTAGTATTAAAACCAAGTAATTCATCCTTTTGAGGATTATTCTGCGCTTTGTAACTTCCTGAAATCCAGTTCCATCCTACAGCCGATACCCAGTTCTTAGCGCCGCCCAAAACAGACATACCGAAAGAATTCCAGCTATAACCTTCGAAGCCGGTCGTCATTCCGGATATGATAATATCGGTCGTAACAGACGATGCCGCATAAAGGCCAAGGGATTTCCAGGATAACAACTTTTCTGCCGTTATGCTTTCCAGGCCGAAAGCGCTGCTGACGCCTGCGCTGACGAGATAGGATAATGAAGTGATGAAAACATTTTTCATTCCTGCTTCCAATCCATACCGCTCAAAGCTGTCTATTATCTTGTCGCAACTGGAAAACACTCCCACCCAAAAAAGAATAGCGCCGGCTGTTTCAATAAACTCCCCGCTCGGGTCGGTAAACATAAGCGGGTTATTCAGGCAATATGAATAGCGGTTGTAGCTGCCTGCATATTCCGGGAACTGCACATAGTTATCCGGCTGGATAAACTGGCCCAGAACGGGGTCGTAAACCCTGCCGTTCATATTGATTAACCCGAATTCTACCATGTGTTCATGGCCGGTAAAGCCACGCTCTAATATATCGAAATGTTCAGGGTATGTATAGTCCTGCGTGAACTTGCTCCAGTCCTGAGGCTGCCGCATCCTGCCCCAGGGGTCGTAGCTGAATTCGGCAAAGACAGCGCCATCCTTGTCGATTAACTGGGTAAAGAGTTTCGGACAGTATGTTTCACAGGATTCACGCATGCATAATTATCCTACAAAGCAAATAATTTCTTGAATTAGAACAACCGATAAACAAAGAAATAGAAGTATTACATGAATGCTTATTTTAGAAGATTAAATTTATTATTAATTTTAATCGTATTAAAAGATTGGCACGACATAATAAGCCTATCCCACACCCGTAGCCGCAGCAATTTCTTATCAATCCAAACAAGTTATTAAAAGTGGATATTAGATGTAATCATTAATAGAAACTAACAATTACGATTATTTTATAAAATTCCTGAGCGGTGATATACAACTTTTGTAATCCCGTCAGGGTTTAAACATTGGTAACAACTGCTATTACAAGCGCTTGCAATTCCGTAGGGATTTAACATTATTTCCCCGGCCATCCACCCTGCGGTTTACAGCAGGGGCAAATCACTACGAACAATTGTTTTCCGCCACTATATCTTGCTTCCTTCTTGCCACGTGTAAACCCGTGGGTCGATGTATATTCTGCCTTTCCATATCCTCTGCCGACGGCTAAAGCCGTCTGTTGCTATAACATTGCAGCAACACAAGGCTTTAGCCGTGTGTAAATTAATTCCCAACATATTCGTTACAAATAACAAAAATATATTCATTAATATTTGGAAATGCAAGTTATTATTTCGTATATTTGCATAAATATATTAAATCAATATTATATTTTGATATTCGTTATATGATATGTGATATATTTGTATATTGTAGAGACGCACGGCGTGCGTCTCACAGAAAAAATTGTCTGAACCATGATTG
>DAINRZ010000446.1:0-3657 GCA_036741575.1 Kapaibacterium sp. (SeqCode) | reverse complement strand
ACTCAGCCCGGTAATTATAAAGTTCAGCTATTCCTCGAAATGCCCGACGGCGTAACGCGCGATACTCTTGTCAGATTCATTACCGTCAATGATGCCAAGGCAAATTTCAGTTACAAAAATGATTTAAATGACTGGGCTGTTTTTAACTTTACCGATATTTCCACAGTTGAAAACGGCCGCATAGTAAAATGGGACTGGGACTTTGGCGACGGCAATAATTCGCCAATTCAGAGCCCCAGCCATAAATACTCTGCTGACGGCAACTATACAGTTCGGCTGATAATAACAACAGATAACGGTTGCACTGATACCGTACGGAAAGATGTGAGATTCTCTACCAAATTTATAGATGCAAATTCTGTTTGTATTAATGATTCATCATTTTTTAAATTATTTACTTTGCAGAATGTAGTTAGCTACAAATGGTATTTTGGCGATGGCGACAGTTCGGTTCTTGCCGAGCCTGCACATCTATACAAATCTGCCGGGAGCTATATTGCAAGGGTAGAGGTTGTGGACGACAGAAACCAATCTGATACGATTGAGAAAATGATAAATGTATCGGATATTTCGGCTGATTTTGAATTTACGGTTGATTACACAAAAAATGGAGTTGTTGGATTTACTGACAAATCTGTTGCCAGTTTCGATAGTATATTAAGCTATTACTGGAATTTCGGCGACGGCGAAGTATCTCGTGAATCATCGCCAAGCCACACCTTTTCGGATATTATGGCCTACAAAGTAACATTGGTAGTAATGTCAGAAAACGGCTGCAGGGATACAGTTTCCAAAATTGTTAACCTGGTCCAGAACAACTTTGGTGTGACTGGCTTTTGTACAGGCGAGCCGGTTTATTTTAATATAACTTCTAAGTGGCCGGATTACTCTGCCGAATGGGATTTTGGCGACGGGAATAATTCTTTCGAAAAACTTCCTGTTCATTATTATCTTAATGCCGGCAATTATAGTATCCGGCTGATACTTACCGATAATAAAACCAGTTCAAAAGACACCTTAACCAAGTTTCTTTCTGTTTATGGTATCGAAGCAGGATTCGATTTTGAAACATACGGCGGCAATAATCCTAAATTGAAGTTTTCCGATAATTCAAAAGCTTATGGCGATAATATTATCAATTGGGAATGGGACTTCGGAGACGGCAATAATTCAGTCGAGCAGAATCCTGAATACAGGTACAGAAATGAGGGGACTTATACTGTCAGGCTGGTAGTTACAGGAGAACATGGCTGCAAAGATACATCTGTGACTATAATCGATATTAGCAGAATTACGAACAGGATTGTTACTTCGGAAGAATGTGCGGGCATTCCATGCGATTTCAGGATTGAAGGCAAGTGGAACATTACATCGTGCAAATGGGGCTTCGGCGATGGCAGCTCGGCACAAAGCCTTACTGCAACACATATATACGCGTCGGGCGGCGATTATACAGTAACAGCTCTAATTGAAAACGATAAATCGCAAACTGATTCACTACTATATGTGATGAGGATTGACGAAGTGAATGCCGGATTCGAAACAAGCAGGGATAAAAGTTTCAGCAGGCTAATCAGGTTTACCGATTATTCTTCATCGTTATATTCCGGAATTGTCTCCTGGTTATGGGACTTTGGTGACGGAACCTTTTCGAAAGTTCAAAATCCGGAACATGAGTTTGCCGAGACTCAAGACAAAGTGATAACTCTTATAGTTGTTAACGAAAACGGCTGTATCGACACATTAACCAGGTACCTTAATGATATCGAAGCAATTCAGAATTGTGCCGGGGATATCTGCGATTTCAGGTATAATACCTTTTGGAAAAACACAAGCTGCGAATGGGATTTTGGCGATGGGGAAACATCGGTGGAGAAATACCCGGGGCATGTATATAAACTGCCGGGCAGGTACAATGTTTCTGTTATTGTAAAAAATACCGACACTCAGGAAACGGATACTATAAGCCAGCCCATCGATATTTCGGGTGTTGATGCAGAATTTGATTACGACAGTATTGCCGGGGCTTTCTTGTACAAATTCAGCGATAAAACTTCTGTCGTTAACGGAGTAGTGAATAATTGGTACTGGAACTTTGGGGATGGATCTACAAGCCGTGAAAAAAGCCCATCGCATGTATATTCAGGCTACGGCAGGTACAAAGTAACTTTTATTGTAACGACAGACCTTGGCTGCCGCGATACTATATTCAAAATAATAAATAATTACGGAGAAGCTTCGTGTATCGTAAGTATTCCAGATACTTGCATGTATATAGGCGATTCGCTCAGGTTGCCGCTGATGCTCGAATATTCACGTTATCTCGATGCAAATAAAAATTATCAATTCAAAGCAAAAATCAGATTCAATAAGAGCCTGCTGCTGCCGTTGCAGTCAATCCCCTTTGATTACTCGTTCGACGGCAACGATTGTGTTGTAACAATAAAGGGAAACAGAAATGATGATATGCTTGAATTTCAGGGGAAAGAGGTGTTAGCATGGCTCGAATTGTTTGTTTTATGGGGCAGCTACGAAGAAATAGATATTGAGATTGAAAGTTTTACATGGACTGACGGATACGAATCGGAAGTTTTCACGAACAATTCTAAATTTTGTATTCTCGACCTGTGCCCGGCTGGTGGTAAAAGGCTATACTTTAGCAATGGGACAGTTGAATTACTTGCTCCAAAGCCCAATCCGGCAGAAAATTATATCGAACTGGAGTTCGAGGTTGTGGACGATGCACTGGCCGAACTATATATAACAGATATTTACGGGAAAAGAGTAGCGGAGATTTCAAATAATCGAATATTGCCGGGCAGGTATAACCTGCAATTTGATACGGGATTTCTACCTTCAGGTACTTATTATGTTACCTTGCTGACGGCTACCAATACGATTACACATAAATTTATTATTGAAAAGTAACAGGGGTGCTTGTGATAAGGCTGATTTTCTGTATTATTTTTGCTTATTCATTTTTGCATGCTACCGAGCCGGATTCACTTATATATTATAATTACAAAGTTGGCGCTTTTTTCGATTATAATATCAATACACATCATCCTGATTTTAAAGAATTGCCCGGCGTGCCCAATTGCTGCCCCCGGTTCCGCAGCGGTGACGGCAGCGGCATATCCGTCGGGGGATTATTCGAATACCTGCTTCCATACCGGCTGAGCGCTGCTGCGAGGCTTTCGTTTTCGGGAGAAAGCGGACTTCTGAGCGCCGATGAGTATCAATATATCAATTATCAAAATAGTATCTATCAGGCTACTATCAGGCACGATCTCGACATTACTTTATATTCCATTGCTTTTGATTTCTATATGCAGTATAACTTCTGGGACAGGTTCTATTTCCATGCCGGGCCAAGGCTTTCATTATTAATAGCTCATGATTTTTCGCAAACTGAAATACTGAAAGATCCGGCAGATGGTTTATTTGAGACCGGTGGCAAGACAAGGAACAATACAAGCGGGACAATCGACAAAACATCATCATTGCTGGGGTTTTTAGAATTCGGCTTAAGTTATGAATTGCCGCTGAATGAACAGGAATACCTTTTCCTGGCGCCCGAAGTGTTTTATTCCGTGCCTTTTTCGGATATAGTTGAAAATTACAAATGGAATATTTCCCAAATCAGGATTGGCGCTG
>DAINRZ010000445.1:0-3667 GCA_036741575.1 Kapaibacterium sp. (SeqCode) | reverse complement strand
CCCGAAACATTAGTTGAAAAAGCTGCCGAGGAGAGAGCTCAAAATAAAAAAATTGTTTTCACTAACGGCTGCTTCGACATTTTACATGCCGGCCACGTTTACTACCTTGCCGAGGCGGCAAAGCTTGGCAGTTGCCTAATTGTAGGCTTAAACAGCGATAGTTCAGTAAAAATCCTGAAAGGCGAAAACAGGCCCGTGAATAAACAAAACGACCGGGCTATGGTTCTTTCCGCTCTTCGCAGTGTATCATATGTGGTAATATTCGACGAAGAAACACCATACGAGCTTATTAAACTGCTTAAACCCGATGTGCTTGTTAAGGGTGGCGACTACACTTTCGACACAATAGTAGGGGCCGATATCGTTAGTTCTTATGGAGGCAGCGTAGTAACTATTCCACTTTTGACCGGCAGGTCAACTACATCAACTATAGAAAAGATGAAAAAATGAAGTTTTTAATATTATTAATTGTATCTGCTTTTTTCGCATGCTCGTGCGGTAAAACCAACGAAACAAACAATGGCAGCAGCCCGGCCCCTCAAGTTCAATCCGAAGACAGAGGCAAACCTAAAATGAACAATGAAAAGCCTGTACAAATTATCAGCGTCAAAATAAAATCGACAATACAGCACGACAGGACTGCCTTTACTCAGGGCCTGCTTTTCGATAGTGGCATTCTGTATGAAAGCACCGGCCAGAACGGCGCTTCGAGCCTCAGGAAAATTAATCCCGAAACGGGCGAACTGATTAAGAAAACCGGTATTCCTGCCATTTATTTTTCCGAGGGCATAGCCCTGCTCGGCAACAAACTTTTTATGCTTACCTGGATGAACGGGATTTGCTTTATTTATAATAAAGAGGATTTCAGGCAGATTGGCTCATTTAACTTCGAAGGCGAAGGCTGGGGCCTTTCAACAGATGGTATTACGCTTATAATGAGTGACGGCTCGAATATTTTAAGGTATATAAATCCCGAAAACTTTAGTATTGAAAAAACTGTTTATGTAAGCGACAAAGGCGTTCCTATCGGCTCGCTCAATGAATTGGAATTTATTGACGGTAATATTTGGGCAAATATATGGAATGACGACAGGATAGCCGTTATTAGCCCCGAAACAGGCAATGTCAAGGCATGGATAGACCTTTCCCCACTTAGGGAATACATAGCCGGGGACAATAAAGTTGATGTTTTAAACGGAATAGCATACGACCAGGCCACGAAAACAATTTACCTTACCGGCAAGTATTGGCCATGGATTTTTGAGGTTGAGCATATAAATGTTGATTGATATCTGATAATTAATAAATTTATAAATATCAATAGTATATGTATATTTTAAGTAATAATACTATATACGATTACAACATAGTGCAGACAATAATTAATATTTTTTTTCGTGAAAGCCATTACTTTTATTCAAAAGTATGATAAAAACAAAAGTTATTATTAAATTTGAATTATATAATTAAATTGTTAAATAATCAGGTTTATAAAAAAAGGAGTAATAATGGCTCATCCCATTCATGTGACTGACGACAATTTTCAGACGGAAGTCATTAATTCTGATATACCCGTTGTAGTTGATTTCTGGGCTACATGGTGCGGCCCCTGCAGGATGATAGCGCCCATAATCGAAGAACTTGCAGGCGAATACGAAGGCAAGGCCAAAATGTGCAAGCTCGATGTGGACAACAACCAGCAGACTGCAATCCAGTACGGTATCAGGTCCATACCTACATTGCTTATTTTCAGCGGCGGCCAGCTGGTCGATACTATAGTCGGTGCAGTGCCTAAAAACCACATAACCGATAAACTGAAAAACTACATTAATTAATATTTGATAATCTTTTGCCATGCCAAAGCAGACGGTTGTTTTGGTATGGCTTTTATATTTTTTAAAGATTACCCGATGCTTATAGAAAAAAATAAGCCGCTACGCGAGTTGAACACATTCCGCGTTGAAGCCGCTGCCGATTATTTCGTTTCCGTCAAATCAAAAAAAGATATTGCCGAACTTTGCAGGTCAGGCATAATCAAATCCGAAAGATTATTAATCCTGGGGGGAGGTTCCAATGTTCTATTCACCGGAGATTTCAAAGGCCTGGTAATCCATCCCGAAATCTTGGGAATGAATTTCAAATCAACGAACGATGACTATGTGGTTCTGGAAACCGGAGCCGGTGAATCGTGGAATAAATTTGTGGAAACTACCGTAAAAAACAGACTTTACGGACTGGAAAACCTTGCCCTTATACCCGGCAAGGCAGGAGCTGCACCCGTGCAGAATATCGGAGCTTACGGCATTGAACAGGAAAGCCTGTTCGAGTATGCCGAGGGCATCGACCTCGAGACCGGCTCTACATTCCGCCTGAATAAACACGAATGTGAATTTTCCTACAGGAACTCAATTTTCAAAAAATCGCTGAAAGACAAAGTAATAATTACCTCTGTGGGCTACAAACTTAGCAGGCTGCATGTATTAAACCTCAACTACAAAGACCTGCAGGTTGAAAAAGATAAGTTTAATGTAAATGAGCCCGACCAGCAGTGGGTTTTCGATGCAGTATGCCGTATCAGAAAAAGAAAGCTCCCCGATCCTGCCGATTTGGGCAATGCCGGCAGCTTCTTCAAGAATCCGATAATAACAAAAACCACGTACAATGATATTCTTTCAGTCGATCCAACCATACCTTCCTATCCCGCCGAATCTGCCGGCATGGTAAAAGTGCCTGCAGCCAGGCTGATCGAACTTTGCGGCTGGAAGGGGCAACGCAGGGGGGATGCAGGAGTCTGCGAAAAACATTCTCTTATATTAGTAAACTACGGCAAAGCAAGCGGCAAAGAGATAATGTTGTTATCTCAGGATATTATCGGCTCTGTGGCGGATAAATTCGGTATAACACTTGAGCGGGAAGTAATTACCATATAATATTTATTCCCTAATCCAATTCTTCATTAAAATCTTCTGATTATAGTCAACATTATTTAATAGCTATTTATCAATTTTTGGTTTATGTATGAAAGCATTGTTACTTGTCGAGTTATTGACTTTTATTGCAGGCAGTTTTTTTGTTAATCGGCATGGTTTTACCCTGGGCCGGAAACATTCTCAGCATGATCGGTTTCACGCCCTTCCCCGGTTTGGATCTTACCCCCTTTCTATTTACAATAAGTGGTTTATTTTTTATGGTGGCTCTCTTCCGTTTTGTTTTATTGGATATTAAACCGATTGCATATTCACAATTGATGCAAAACCTTACGGATGGAGTGATTATTCTCGATAACACGAACCGCATTGTGGACTACAATCCAGCAGCTGAAAAGATTTTTAATCTCTCCCTGACTGTGATCGGTAAAACCTTTTCTGAAGCTTCCACACAATTTGAGAAATTAACCCCATTGGTGCCGCTCAAATTTAAAAAATCCAGAATCCAACTCAATTCAGATCAAAATTCCGAATTTGAAGTACGGACTCTGCCATTACTCGATTATAAAAAACAATTAACCGGTAATTTAATCACCGTCCACGATATCACCGAATACCAACAAGCTCAGAAAAACCTCCGCCAATCTGAAGAGCGTTATCGTTTGTTATTTGATAATGCAGTCGAGAGTATTCTCGTGGTTCAGGACCAAAATATCGTTTTTTGTAACCCGGTTACATGT
>DAINRZ010000444.1:0-3681 GCA_036741575.1 Kapaibacterium sp. (SeqCode) | reverse complement strand
TAAAATTTGCCATGATATAAATATATAATAACTATCATTAATTAATAGTATTGTATAGTATCCTGCCCTTGTGCCGGTCGAAACCCTTTAATACAGGTACACATAAATTTGAAATAATTAGTTTATTCTAAAACGTAATTTATACAATCCAAAAATATAAAATTTTTACTTTTTTTCCTGATAATTGTGGTGTAAATTTCCTGACATAGTAAATGCTGTTGTCAGGAAAAATATACTTTTATGTAAGGAATCGAAAGGAAAGTAATACATAGATGAAAGAACCGGTTTTTATAGTGCATGAGGAGAAATGCAGAAGAAACATAGAGCTAATGAGAGCAAAAGCTTTATGCCATAATCTCGATATAAGGCCACATTTTAAAACACACCAGTCAGCGGTAATAGGAAAGTGGTTCTGGCAAGCAGGAATTACAAAGATTGCTGTTTCTTCGATTAAAATGGCTAGATATTTTGCCAAAAACGGATGGGGTGATATAACAATAGCTATCCCGATGAATCCGGGAATTGCCGATGATATTAATACTCTTGCCGGGATAGTAAACCTAAATGTTGTCATAATTTGCAGCGATACAATAACTGCTTTGGAAAGCAAAATTGCAAACAAGATTGGGGTGTTTATCGAAATAGATAACGGTTACAACCGGACAGGCCTTCTTCCCGGGGAAAACGAAACTATCAGCTATATTATCGATAGATGCTCATCTAACAGGTACTTTGAATTTAGAGGATTCCTCACTCATGCTGGCAACACTTATAACGCCAGAGGCTACAACGAAGTAAGCGCTATACATCTCGACTCGCTATTAAAACTGAAATCACTAAAAAACAGATATCAAAATAGTTGTAAGTTGATTTGTTCTTATGGAGATACTCCTTCGTGCAGCATGATGAATAACTTTGACGGAATCGATGAAATCCGTCCGGGAAATTTTGTTTTTTTCGATTTAATGCAGGAGCAAATCGGATCGTGCTCTATGGAGAATATTGCAGTAATTTTAGCCGTTCCGATTCTTGCAAAGCATTCATCGAGGAATGAATTAGTAGTTGAAGGTGGTGCTATTCATCTTTCAAAAGAATCGATTATTGACAGCAAGGAAAGGCTGATTTTTGGATACCCTGTGATGATAGAAGGGAATGAATGGCAGATGCCCGATAAAGAAAGCTATGTTAGGTCGGTTTCGCAGGAGCATGGTGTAATTAAAGCATCTGAATCTTTTTTTAAATCGGTAAAAGTAGGCGACAGGATTGGCATACTGCCTGTTCATTCTTGCCTTGCCGCACACCAGATGCGCCATTATTATAACATGGATGGAGTTCGAATCGAAACAATGAATTCAGAATTTGATGAGTGAGAAATGTACAGAAGGTTTGTCATAGGTGATATACACGGTTGTATCAGAACACTCGAAGAGCTTCTTTTCGGGCAACTGAAAGCCGACGAAAAGGACCTGCTTTTCTTTGTTGGCGATTATATTGACCGCGGCCCCGGCAGCCTCCAGGTTATCAGCCTGTTAACAGGCCTTAAGCATAAGGGATTCAATATCTTTCCGGTACGAGGCAACCACGAACAGATGCTTCTCGATTATTTCTATAAAGGTGATGAAAACTGGCTCAGCAACGGATACAAGCCAACCATCAGAAGCTTCGGCTGCAATTCACCCGTTGATTTCGAGCCGGCTAATATCAGGATTTTCGATCAGTTGAAACACTATTATATTACCGATGGATTCATAATAACACATGCCGGATTGAACACTAAGTGCGATAAGCCGTTCGACGATTTACATTCGATGCTATGGTCAAGAGGTAATGAGGTAGATAAAAGCAAAACCGGAGGAAGAAAGGTGATTTCGGGGCATACGCCGCATAGCCTGAACGAAATCATTTCTTCGCTGAATAAGGACAAAATCCAGATAGACTGCGGTTGCGTATATAAGGGCAGGTATCAGGGTGTAGGGTATCTTTGTGCACTGGACCTCGACACAATGGAATTTTACCCACAGGAGAATATTGATTTGTAATTTATACGGAATTAGTGCAATTTCTCGAAATGAATTGATCACAAGGTTTGTATTCAATGGTTAGTTCCTTATAATCTATACCATAAGGCAAGGCTTACAATTACGAACAAAAGATTCATTGATATAACACCTGAAAAATTACTTTCTTTGATAAAGCCTCCATTTAGTATTAGTAATAAATCATTCGACTCATTATCTTGAAAAAAGTTTTCCGGGGGATTAATAAAATCAAAATTTACATTAATTATTCTTCATTAATTAATATATTTTTATTAAATTTGGAATTATTTACATTGAAAATAAATAATTTACGGAAAATATATGAAGAAGATTGGAATACTTTACGGGATGGAATATGAATTCCCCGAAAAGCTTGTGTCAGAGATTAGTAACAAGAAGCCGGCCGGGGTAAGGGCTGAATTAATAACAACCGGTGCTATTAATATCAGCCAGCCTACTGAATATTCCGTCATACTCGACAGGGTATCGCACGAAGTACCATTTTACAGGTCTTATCTCAAGCATTCTGTCCTGAACGGAGCCAAAGTTATTAACAATCCATTCTGGAATGCTTTTGATAACAATTTCTTTCAGAATTCCATGGCTTTGAAAACCGGATTGAATGTACCAAGGACTGTGGTGCTGCCTACTAAGGAACATCCCTATGGGACCAGTTCCGATACAATGCGCAATTTGATTTTTCCTCTGAATTGGGATGAGGTTTTCGAATATATTGGATTCCCGGCAATTATACGCCCCAACAAAGAGCATGCTGGCAGGTCTGAATTCATTGTTTACAATACAGAAGAGTTTTTTGCAGCCTATGACCTAACTGGCAGCATAGTTATGATATTGCAGGAATATATCGACTTTGACAGAAATTATTTTTGCTATACCATAGGCTCCAAAAATGTAAAAGTGATGAATTACGACCCCAGGAAACCATACCATCTCAGGTTTCCGAACTTACCCGGGCATATTGACCCTGAATTGGAAGTCAAACTTGAAAAGATTTGCCTTGATGTATCAAAGACTTTAGGGCTGGAATTTAATGCCGTAGAAATTGGAATTAAAGATAATACGGCATATATAAAAGACTTTTACAATCCTGCCCCTAATTCAGACAGCAAGTATATAAAAGAAGACAACTTCAATTGGCTCATTGAAAGAACTGCCGAATTCCTCATCGAAGAGGCATTGAAACCAAGAGATAAAATTAAAAAGTATTCGCCTGAAGGCCTGCTTTTTAGTTTTGAAAAGAAAGTATCTTCGAAAGCCGGTTCATCATCCGGGAAGAAAATTGCAGCTAAATCGAAGAAGCCATAACCTAATTCCAATAGAATTATTCAATTGGGATTGTTATTACAGTATTCAGTGAAATAATCTGTCAGCAGAGTATTACTAAGTATTCGGTTTCATAGGTAATCAAGCAGCTATTACTATGTCAAGTTGTCTCAAAACACAGTTGTGAACATTGGAAGATATCTGATTTTTAAAGTTTGCTAAACGGTGCTCTTGTATTTGCAACACGTTTACAAAAATTATAAGATCATTTAATCAATCCCGAAGCAATATTCATTGTATCAAATGGAATTTTCCAAATTTTAGTTGGAATTATTTTCAAGAGGTCAATAAATTATTT
>DAINRZ010000443.1:0-3682 GCA_036741575.1 Kapaibacterium sp. (SeqCode) | reverse complement strand
TAGGAGGAAATTTAAATGCTGAATAATAGACATATTTTAGTTATAATTGCAATCGGTTTAACCGTACATCTTTCTAAATTGAAAACTGATGATTAAAATATCCGGAGGCAAAATGAGATTTTTATTATTTGCATTAACAATAATTTTGCTTGTATGTATCGACGGTACTAACGGCAAGCCCAAGGGCAAGGTATTTTTCGATATTAAAAAACCCATAACCGTTAAAGTCGGCGAGGCATTTACAATCAAGCTGCAAGCCAATCACACAACCGGCTACGAATGGATGCTTGTAGAGGAACTCGAAAATGCTATAATTGAATTCGTCGGCAAAGAATATGTTACCAAGAAAGCTCCACGAGGTATGACGGGTGTGGGCGGCCATGAACTGTGGCGTTTCAAAGCGGTGAGAAAGGGCACTATGGACCTGAAAATGAAAGAAGCCCGCCCTTGGGACCCCAGCGGCCCGGTATCGGTTAGCCTGGCTTTCAAAATTGAGGTTAATTGATATGAAAGCAGTTATATTGCTGCTGGCAGCATTTTGTTACATTACTGTTGCCGGCTGCAGTTCGTGTAAAACGAAGAACGGGACTACTATAAACCTTGGATTCAACGACGAAAAAGCCGAGCCGAAAATCGGCGATACGATTGCCGTTTCTCTCGAATACCCGCCCACGGCGGGATTCGAATGGACCCTGAAAAGCTACGGCAAAGATATGCTCTCATTAGTTGATAACAAATCGCATATCAAAATCGACTCGGAGCATATGTACAGGAATATCTGGTATTTCTTGTGTTTCAGTCCCGGCAATACAAATATTGAATTTACCTTCAAAAGAGAGAGCTTCAAAGGCAAAGGCATGGGCGTGGTGGAAGACGAAACGAAAGTGTTCAGTATTATGATAAAATAAGGTAATTGGATAAACTGATTCAATTCGATTTTTATTCCACATTGCGGATTAATATATTCGCAATGATAATGAAGAAATATGCATAAATGAATTCTATTAGATATACAACACGGTCATCCGTATCGGCTATTACAATAGATGGAAAATTTTATTTCAAGAAGAACTGTCGAAACGTTGCAGAATTACGATTGCCAATTAACCATCCGATGTTTCGGTTTCGATACAATCAACAGCTCGCCAAATCCGAATTTAATAAATTTTTATTAATGTAATGCCACATCTCATACATCAAGTATCACAGCCGTGCGTCTCCATTGACGTTTCCACCTATCTCAGAAATTAATCCTGTACCCCAAATACGGAAGCAAACCCAATTGGTAGTCGTAAGTGATTTTCTTTAAGTCGTTGTTCCAGTTCTGCTTCCAGGGATTCTGCGTATTCAGCATATTGTCCACGGCAATAAAGAAACTGTGTGTAGTGCTCTCCAAGTTCAGGTTATATGATATTTTAACGTCGATTTGGAAATGGTCTTTCAACGATTCTTCGAATGCCCGGTCGAGGTCCCGAACAGTATAGCCCGTCTCTATGCTTTTCTCCACGTTTACGGGCCTGATACGCCTGCCGCCAATGTGTGCAACCTTGAAGTCGAATGACAGAACATTTTTATTATTATCGTCGAGCCGGAATTCCTTGCCGCCAAGAACATTAAGGACGTGGCCCAGATTGAATGCCGTGTTGCGCCATTTATTATCTGTAGTTTTAAATTTCGAATCGAACAGCGATAATGTTACCAGCCCGTACCAGCCGTCGCTGAAATACTTCTCGAGCGTCAGTTCGATACCGTAATTTTTTCCTGTCCCCTGGTTTACGGTGCTGTCGAAAGGATTGAACGAGAATTCGGCGCCCAGGTTCATATACGAATAAAAAGCAGCCTGCGGGTATTTAGATACAGGTACATCGTACAGGTACTGGTAGTAAAGCTCTGCTTTAATAAAGAAATCACTCCAGATTTGGTTCTTGTAGGAGAGCACAAACTCGTGGCTGCGCGTGAAATCCATGCTTTTATTTGTTGCAACAAAGTTGTTGTCGTTATTATGCTCGAACCTGTAGAAATAGTACAGCAGCGGATGAGTCTGGCTATGCATACCATAGGCAAGGCCGAGGTTCTGGGTCTCGCCGAGCTTGTATTTGGCCGCAAACCTTGGTTCGATAGCCTGTGAGTTGTTGAGTGTGAACAGTTGGTAATAGATACCCGGATGTATTTCGAAGTCCTCGGTTACCTTATACTGCCAATGGGCGTAAGCCTGCACCAGCGAAGCCTGGCCGCGCTCGAGCATTCTCTGTTCGTAAACTTTGTCGTCGTCGTCCCATTCTTTAAAGCTGTTATCGAAGAACATATTCCTGTAGGCGGCTCCGAATTTGAGCAGATGCGTTGGCGAAAGTTTTGCCGTCAGGTTGTAATTGATAATATGCTGCCCTTCGAATCCGTGGTATCTCTCCGAGGGCATAATGTGTTTATCTGCAAAAACGTATTCGTTGTGTGTAATAATATTGTTTGCCGAAGTGGATACGTTGAGCCTGCCAAAAGTATTCTTACCGAAAAAGTAAGTATGCGACATGCCGAGCGCATACAAATTGGATTCAAGGTTTTCGTCTTCCACTCTTTGGGTAACTGTCCAGTCCACGCCGTCTTCGCTGTGGAGCACGCTTGCCCTGCTGTGGCCGCCCATTCCCCAGAAGCTGAATATTCCGGCATCGCCGGCAGGCATGTAAATTTTAAATGTCCCGTCTAAGTATTGGGGTACAGTTTCGGCGCTCAGGTCCAGTCCCAGTTTTTTCAGGGGTTCCAGCGACACAAAGCGCACGCTTGCTAAGTAGCTGCTTTTATTTTCCTTCGAGATAGGCCCTTCGGCGCCTAATTCAATACCGTTCAACCCAATCTGGAAAGTGTATTCGTTTTCCTCGTTGTTGCCGTTGCGCAGCTGCACATCGAATACTGCGGCTGTTTTGTTGCCGTATTCCGCAGGGAATGCGCCTGTCAGGAAATCGCAATTAGCCAGCAGGTTGTTGTTTATCACAGCAAATATGCCGCCGCCTGTTCCGGCAACCGTGAAATGGTTCGGGTTGGGGATATCCACACCCTCGAGCCGCCAGAGCACTCCAAGCGGCGAATTGCCGCGAACGATAATATCATTCCTCTGGTTGTCGTCGCCTGCAACACCGGCTGTATTGGCAGCCATTCGGGCGGGGTCCTGGCGCGAGCCTGCAAAGCGGTTAATCATCTCGGGCCGCAGGCTGGTAATGCTGGCAACGGCAAGGTCGTTATTGGGATTAGAAACGTCTTTCATACCGCTGACGACAATTTCGTCGCTTTTAATAATTTCTTCTTCGAGTTTCAATGTCAGGTAAGTCTCTTTGCCGGAAATGACTATAATATCGGCTACCTTCTTTGGATTATAACCGATATAGGAGACTTGTACTTCGTGCCTTCCCACCGGGACATTTTTTATCCTGAAATATCCTTCCGTGTCGGTAAAGGCGCCGGCCTCGGGTGTGGTAGTGCTGACCCTGACGGTTGCGCCCGGCAGCGGAGCCAGAGTGGCGCCGTCGATTACCCTGCCGCGGATTGTCTGCACCGGAGACTGTGCCTGCGCACTTTCGAAAATTAATAATCCCAGAAAAACAATAAAAAATGACAATTTTAACATACATACCTCAAAAAAAATTATTTTCAATGCCCAATACGCAGCCAGTATTGAATATGTTTCGGGTAA
>DAINRZ010000442.1:0-3687 GCA_036741575.1 Kapaibacterium sp. (SeqCode) | reverse complement strand
AGTGAATAGTATATACAATGGGTAGCCTTAGCTGAAAGAAAATTAAGTTTTAGGTGTTTAATCTCATGAAAGATAGAAAATATCAATCAAGAAAATATGGTATTTTGGCTCTTTATCGTGCTGATGGTCAACTAATTAGCCAATTGAAGAAACATTTTTTCAGGTAAATGATTAATTACCGAGAAATCTCTACACACGCCGGCTGCAACCGCAGCTATTACTTGTTTTGAGGTGTCATATGCCGGAATGATTAATCTCCTTCATTTGGGATTGGGATTGTAGGTGTGGAAAATTAGGTTATTCAGCAAAATAGATTCTCGAACGTAATATTAATTACCAAATAGAATCAATCCAAGTTCGAATTACATATCCATTAAATCAGATATTGTACAAAAAAATCACTATCAACAAAAGACAAAGACTATAAATTTAATGACTTCCTGCAACATAATCCGGCAGGAAAATGCATCTTGAAATTTATGTTTTTATAAACAAATTTGGGATAGTAAGAGAATAAATTTATCTGGCCTTACCGGCTTTGCAAGATTATATCTGGTTTATTGTATTGAAGTATAATCGATTTCGCATCTTAGGCTAAGAAATTCAACTGCTCGATAGTAGAAACCGACCCGCTGTCGGTCAGGAATATTCCCGTCGATGCTTTTTCGGCAAGCCCCCTGCCGCTGCCGTTATAGTGAGTGAACGGTGTAGCTGTGCTTTTCAGGTATATTGCCCCGATACTTTTTTCATCGAGGGATGATAATTTATCTTTGCGGCCTGCTTTTTCCCAAATTTGCAGATTGCCGTAGCCTTTGTCGTTTTCGTCTATCCAGTCGTTATTGTCCGAATCAAGAGCCTTAAGCTCTCCAAAACCGTTGCCTGTACTGGGGCCAAATAGCTCGGAACCGTCATTTACCCTGCCGTCCATGTTTTTGTCAAGCACCAGGAAACCACTGCCGGCTTTAATAAACGGCAATGTTTCGGCCTTGCCGTCGGCGTCCAGGTCGAAGGTAAATCCCATACCTTCGATTTCCGCCGAGGGTCTGTCGAAATTCAAAACAAGCGGATCCTTGCGAATGGCATTGCCCAATTGGATATCAATATTGTTTTGATAAATGTATTCGCGCGATAATTCAAATGACAGGCTGAAAGAAACACTGTGCCCGTCCGTTGTGTTTACCGTGCCATGGGCTGCAAACGACAGGTATTCTGCCGAGAAAATGGTCTCCGTCTTCTTATAATCGGCACCCCAGCCCGTTTCTCCGTTTAGTGTGGCTGCAAGCTTCATTTCAACGGCATTATCTTTATTCATCTCTTCGAAGCCTTCTTTTATTTTTATGAAAGTATCGGCAAGGCTTAGATTTTTGCCTGTCATCTGCTCGAACATCATTTCTATCAGCCTGATAGCCACTTTCTGTTTGTTGTCGAGCCCTGTCTCGCCCAGAGGGTCCAAAGAATTCGTACCTGCGTTTTCTTCCGGATTCAACCGGGTTTCAATGCCGTCGGCTTTAACGAAATCCATTAAATCTGCTGCTTTCATACTTAGCGAAAACTTGTCGGCTGGCCGGTTTTCGGGATTGGCACTCTCGCTGCCTATCCAGAACCGGAGCGACTCTTCGGCGTACGACGCTTCGAATGCAGAGTGCGAACTATAAAGTTTTACCGCTGTATCTTTTATCTTCATGATTATCTCTGTAAAATCCATTTTTATCGTAAAAATACTTATCGGTATTAATTGAAGATTTATTAAGCAATAATTTATATTTTTGCCGATATGTGAAATGATTTTTAACAACAGCTTGGTAAAAGAAAGTATTATAGAGATAGAATTTACCGAAAAGTTCGACTGCCTGATATGCCTGAACGCCGACATGCCTCCTGCAAGTCTGTTCGGTGCTCTGGCCGGGGTGGTTGTGGTTGCAGCCGACGGTGCAGCCAACAAACTTGCCGATATCGGCATTGTGCCCGATTACATAATCGGAGACCTTGATTCGTTCGACATCAGCGACTCGAGGCTCGAAGGAAAATCTAAAATCATATGCAATCCCGATCAGGAAATTAACGACTTCGAGAAAATACTCAGGTTTGCTAATGAGAGAAGTTACAAAAGGCTGCTCGTAACAGGATTCCACGGCGGAGAGTTGGAGCACACACTCAACAATTGGAGCGTTTTTATGAGGTTTGCCCGGCTATTAAACATTTGCATTTTCGATAAGGGCAGGTATGGTATTGCCGCCGCTAAAACTTTTGCATTTAAAGCTGCCGCTAATGAGGTGATATCCTTATTACCGCAACCCGCTGCAATTCTTACTACTCATAACCTGAAATGGACATTGAATGAGGAAGAACTTAAACTTGGCAGCCGCGAAGGTGCCCGCAACCGTGCCACTGCAAACGATGTTGCAATCGAAATTCATTCCGGCGAAGTGCTTGTGTTTTTCAATAGTAAAATTCCATTTGCACCCGCAAAACCAGCACATTGATTTATATGTTCATATCATTCAATGAGATAATAACATATGCAAGTAGAGCCTTCGTCGAAAAAATTCCCGGACTGGCTCAGGGGATTAATGAGCGGGATGGGGTGTATTTAATAATCCCGGCATTAAGGCCTGTACCTGGTTTCTCGATATCCCTGTCACTTTTACCGACATAATCCAGGCCAATGGCGGAACCACGCTTTTTCTTTTACGTAACTGTGCCGGGATTCGCAAATCGTTAGTTCTATGCCGAATCCTATTTCAAGTAAAGTGGATACAATAATCTATTTCCGCGGGAACCTTAAATCGAATTCACTAAAAGGTCTTAGACAAACTTGCGCCCGCAGCCCATGCCGCGGGCGCGTATGTGGTGTATTACTGGGACCGTCCCTGATACCGGCTCCATACACTTATTTGTTCCTCTCGATAAATTCAAATACGTCTGCATTCATTTCGTAATACCTTCGCATTTCATCGGGCGCCAAGCCGATATTTGACCATAAATTACCCAGGCTGTTTTCTATGTCCTTATGGCCTTTGGTAAATTCATTTATCAAGGAATAGTATTCCTGCATAACTTCACGGACTTCTGCGCTGTCTTTAGGTTTATCGATTACGCTCCTGATTTTTGCAAAGAGGCTGCCCCAGCGCTGTGAATCGCGTTCGGCCTGCTCCGGAGAGTAATTCGGTGTACCGATTCGCTCTAATTGCTCGCCTGAATAGAATTGCATAGCCCAGTCTTTAGATTCTTCCATATTAATCCTCCTTATTATATTAATAATCAATTCCCAGTCAGTATCGATACTTTTAAAACCGGTTTCATAGTCGCGGATGGCTCCCAATATCTTGTTTAGCTGCAATATTTTAGATTGCAACATCTGTTTTTGCATTAAAATCGATTCGGCGAGTTCAGCTTTCCCGTTAAGCAGCCTTTTAATGTCACCCAGGCCGAAACCGAGAAATTTCAGGCAAAGGATTTGTTCCAGCTTTATAAAATCGGCATAGCTGTACATTCTGTAACCCGATTCTTTGTGGAGCCCCGGTTTCAGCAGGCCAATACGGTCATAATGCCTTAAAGCCCTGATAGTCACCCCTGCTTTGGCGGCAAATCCGCCTATTTGCATTAATTCTTTCATAGTTTTCCTGTGTTTTGCAAAAATATACACTGCTAATATAATGTATGACGTAAGGAGAGAGTCAAGAGGAA
>DAINRZ010000441.1:0-3688 GCA_036741575.1 Kapaibacterium sp. (SeqCode) | reverse complement strand
CCCAGGTGCGCTTTCCAATAAGCGTACCAATTTTGAACTTGCGGAACATCCACGGCAGCAGGTCGCCGCCGGAGCCTGCGTTCTCGTTAATCAGCATAACTTTGGGGCCTTGTATCGAGCCGCCGGGAACCCTTTGGTCTTCGCCGTAGCGGGTTGCATTCGAGCATATATACTGCCTTTTGAGTATGTCGATTACATAATCGGCAACCAGGCCGCCACCGTTGAAACGCTCATCGACAATTATGCCCTGTTTATCGGCCTGCGGGAAGAAATACCGCTTGAAGTACTCGTGGCCGCCTGCGTATGTATCTGGAACCCATACGTATGCCACCTTGCCGTTTGTAGCCTTATCGACATACCTGATATTGCCTTCCACCCAATCCTTCATCCTGATGAAGTATTCGTTTGATACCGGCACAACCTTATATGTTCTTGCATTCTTTCCATCGGGATTATCGGCTACGGCAATCTCTACAATTTTGCCGGCAGTGTTTTCGAACCTGCGGAACAAATTGTCATTGGCTTTCAGGTCTATACCGTTAACGGAAATAAGGTAATCGCCTTCTTTTACGCCAATGCCCGGCTCTGTCAGCGGGGCGCGCAATCCGGGATTCCAGTTCAGGCCGCCGAATATCTTCGTAAATACATATCTGTCATTCCTGATTGTGTAGTCGGCCCCAAGCAGGCCAACAGGCACGTATGGCTTTTCAATAAAGTCGTCGCCGCCACCGCTGTAGGAGTGGCCGACGACAAGCTCGCTGCATAGCCACTGAATCAGCCTGTTCAGGTCTCCCCTGCAGGACAGGTGTGGGATAAACTGCTCATATTTTTTCTTCATTGCGTCCCAGTCGGCTCCATGATAATTCGGGTCGTAGAAATAATCGCGGTTGATACGCCATACTTCATCGAAAATCTGCTTCCATTCAGCCGTCGGGTCGATAAATACTTCTAATGAGGCTGTATTCAGCCTTCCCTGGGTTAAGTCGGGCTTGCCTGCCAGGTTTGCCAGGTACCAGATGCCTGCTGAATTAATTAGTATTTTGTTCCTGTCCGAGCTTATCTGGTAGGTCAAACAGCCGGGCAAAATAACTTCGTCCTTGGATTTTGCAAGGTCGAATTTGTGCAGGCTTGCCCCTGTAGAATTGTAAAGCCCCGGTGCGCTTACCGGCGCCTCCATATAATAAATCTCGCCTTCCTTGCCTGTCTGAAGGTTGAACAGAACACCCCTGGCAGCCGGAACTGACTGAATTCTCATTTCAATTCCTTCGATGTCGATATTCGTAATTTTTTCGTTTTTATCTTTTTTGTCTTTATCTTTCGCTTTATCTTTGTCCTTATCTTTTGCTTTATCGCTGTCTTTTTTTGTGGTATCTGCCGGGTCGGGCTTGGGTTTTTCTTCGTCGTTCACCCTGGCAAGCGGCGAAAGGGAATCTTTGCTTAGTACTGCCATATAGAGGCTCGAGGTAAGCTGCATGTCGCGGTTTGACTGGTCGAACCACTGCCTTACGGGGCCTGCGTCAGTCGAGCCGAGGAAATACAGGTATTTGCCGCTTGCATCGAATACCGGCTCGGTCACATCGCTCATACCGTCGGTCAGAATATAGGATTTTTCCTGCTCCAGAGAATAAAGGTAAACTCTGTGCAGCCAGTTAGTTGTTATCAGTGTATATGCAATCCATTTGCTGTCGGGCGACCAGTTTGCAGCAAGCGAATAGGCAGAGTTATACATATTTTCGGATGCTACTTTTTTAATTTTGCCTGTTTCTATATCAAGTAAATACATTGTGCACGAATTATCCACATATGAGAATTTCTTGCTGTCGGGTGACCAGACCGGATTGTAATAGAATCCGTTGCCTTCGATTTTGAATTTCTTTACTTCACCCTTGCCGTCCTGAGGGGCAATATGTAGCTGGTACTCTCCGGACTCGTCGGAGAAATAAGAAATAAACTTACCATCGGGGGACCAGGCAGGGTCTTTTTCGTGAATGGCAGGAGTATTGGTAAGGTTGCGGGGGTCGCCTTTGTCGGCTGGAATGGTTACAATTTCGCCCCTTGCATCTATTACTGCACGCACACCCGAAGGCGACGGGCTGACTGTCCTGATATGCCTGCCTGCCCTGATAAACCTTGGCCTGAGTGTTAGCAGGTCGGTGGCAATGCCTATTGAAAGTTTTTGGGGCCTGGCTGCCTTGATATCATAAATATGCAGGTATCCTGCCTGCTCGTAGATAATCTTCCCGTTATTGTATGCCGCAGCCTGAACAGGGAAATCGGTATGGTTTGTCAGCTGCATTACTTCTTTTGTCTTGGTATTGTACGAAAACAGGTTGAACTCCCCGTTCCTGTCGGAATTGAAATAAATAAATCCATCCTCGGCCCACATGGGGTCAGTATCGTTGCAAAAACCTTCAGGCTGGGGGATTTTCTCGACCGAATAATCGGCAAGGGTACAAATCCATAAAGTGGCAACCGTACCGCCCCTATAATGCTTCCACTGGGCGAATGCTTCGTTGAGCGGCAGGTAAACTACTCTTTTGCCGTCGGGTGAAAGCGCTGCTTTGGTAGCGCTCTGTACGTTAATTTTTTCCTGGTAGCCTCCATTGAGAGGGACTTTGTAGAGATAACTTATCCTTGGAAAGAACGAAAATCCCGGTGAAGTGATTAATACCTCTTTTCCATCGGGTGTGAATCCGCATACTATATCGGGTGACGGATGCCAGGTTAACCTTTTTGGAATGCCGCCATCGGCAGAAACGAGATACACATCTACATTTCCGTCGTACATTGCACTGAAAGCAATCCATTTCCCGTCGGGGGAAAAGTACGGATTGGATTCTATCCCCTCGTCGATTGTAAGGCGCTTGGGATTGCTGCCGTCTATACCGGCAGTCCATAGGTCGTTGGAATAGATGAAAGCAATTTTATTGCCGCCAATGGCAGGCTGCTGCATCATCCTGGTATCCAAAGTGTTAATCTGTGAGTATAAAGAGGCTGCCGAAATAAGGCAAATACATAAGAGAAGCAATAGTTTTTTCATAAAAATTATCTTATCTTTTAATAAACAATACTTTTTAATATAAACTTCTAATATACGACAATAATTAATAAAAGTTACCCGAAAACCCATGTAGAATTTTAATATTTTTCCCAACCCGGGTACTAAATTTGGTGATATTTTAACTTTAGTAGAAAATTTGAGATATGTGAAGGATTCGGGGGAAATTCATTTGCACCACGGCTGCTTACGCAGATTTCCCATTTTTTGTTGGATGGGTGACGGAATAATTATTCATCGCCTGCCTAATTTGCTATAAAGTAATTGCTATGTTAGATTTGAGGTTGTAATTTATACAGCGAAATTTTATCAATCGTAGATATTTCGATTTTTTCAAGCTAATATCAAAATTCTGATGCAGATATCGGGATAAAAAATAATGGTTCTATAACGGTTTGTATTGGTAAATAAACCAATTGGTAATCATGCGAAATATATCACAATACGAAAATTGAACAATTAAAAATCTGTTTAATAAATAATGTTAACACAATCTCTGTTTACACAATAATTGCCAACCATGTGTATTGACAGATAAATAGCAGTAGGTAAAGGAGCCCTTTGATTCATCCCGAATTTGCAAGGGAGCAAGCTCCCTTGTTGGATGAATATGTGTTATCAACAATGGGG
>DAINRZ010000440.1:0-3697 GCA_036741575.1 Kapaibacterium sp. (SeqCode) | reverse complement strand
CACCCTGGCGCTCTAATCTTTCCCCTCCCCGCCGTCCTTCCGATCTACCGGCAAGCAAAACGGGATATTTCTTTATATTGGCGTCATTGTTTTTATCTGTTAATACAAATTTGTTCGGCCAGGCGGGCGGCGCAGCCGTTCCTTTCCTGCTTATTTCGCCCGATGCCCGCGGCAGCGGAATGGGCGAGGTAGGAACTGCCATTGCCGACGATATCAACGCCGTATTCTGGAATCCGGCTGGCCTGGGATTCCTGGACTATTACGGCAGTGCACGCGAAGACGAAGAAGAAATACCTTTCCGTCAGTTCTCGCTGACATACTCCAGGTGGCTTCCGCAGTTCAATGCCGATTTGTATTATGCTTACGGTACATTCGGACAGTATTTCGAGGACCTGGACGGCACTCTGGCAATTAATTTCACATTTATGAACCTGGGCGAATTTACCAGGACACTCGAAGACGGCACAGTCAAGGGGACATTCCAGTCCAATGAATTTGCTGTTTCAGTCGGCTATGGAACAATCATTGCAACAGATTTGTCCATTGGGTTCCAGCTTAGGTACATTCAGTCCAATCTTGCCCCGGCATCTCAGTTGACGGGCGGCGAAGCAGGCGTGGGCAGCAGCGCTTCGTTTGATATTGGGCTGCTTTGGAAGCCCATGGAGCTCGAAATCGGCGGCGTTGACCTCAGCGATATGATAGCCCTGGGCTTCAACCTTTCGAATGTCGGCCCAAAGATGACTTACCGCGAAGAATCGGACCCGCTGCCCACAATGCTCAAGCTGGGTGCAGCCGTCAACTTAGTCAGAGATGAGTTCAACGACCTGACTGTTGCAATGGATATTGGCAAGCTGCTTGTCCACAGGGACAGCCTTGGTTCCGACCCAATCCCGACATCGCTGGTAACGGGCTGGAAGAACTCAGGTGTCGAGCTTTCATTAGGCGCCGAATATTGGTACGAAAGAATCGTTGCCCTCAGGATCGGTTACTTCACCGAACCTTCGGTACTTGGCAACAGGCAATACTGGAACTTCGGCGCAGGCGTCAGGTATGATGTATTCAGCCTCGACTTTAGCTTTATCAATACCGTGGAAGAAAACCCCCCCCTTGCTAACACAATGAGATTTTCGATGCTTATCGACTGGAAGTAGAAATTTAAATATATAATACAATAATGCGAGCGCCTGTTCAATATGCAAGCAGGCGTTTTTTTTTATTCAGGGAAAGTTGAATTAAAAAATATATTTTATTTTAAGAAGCTTTCAAAAAGACAATATTGCCTAATCATTCTGCTATAACCTTTACAATCTAAGGTAGTTTGCATATAATTAATTGAAAATTATGTGATTAAATCCATTATATAAATAATCCCCGAAAATGAAGAAATATTGTTAATGCTTATAAAAAACAATTATTTCTTGATGCAACATTCCTGAATAAGCAACGCCCGGTTTTGGCCGGGCGTTGGGCTCTGAGGGAGTAACATGTAAAATAAAGAATCCGGAAATATGACTATCATTGCACGGTGAGCAGCAGGGTGTGGTTCCTGCCGCCCGCCGTACACTTCAGATAATAAATACCGGCGGCTAGGCCGGTGGTTTCGAGGGGTATATAATAATCCCCCTGTTCGTAAAAGCCTTGGGCAACAGTCCTTACCATGCTGCCGGCAAGGCTGAATATTTCGATGCTTGCAATGCAACCTTCAGTGATTTTTAAATGCACCTTTGCGTCGCCCACAGTAGGATTGGGATAAACTGCCAAATCTGCATAAGTGTATTGACCGGAGTTTCCGTCTTCGACTGTAACGACTGCAGGCCCGGTGCGGTAAATACCGTTGCCTGACCCTGCATAAATAGCGCCTTCGGTATTAGATTCGAGCGAATATACGAATTGGCTGCCCATACCTGTTTTTTCCGGAACCCAGGTTTTGCCTCCGTCCCTGCTTCTCAGCATACCGACTACCTCGTGGTTCTGGTCCACACTTGCGAGTATATCATTATTCCCCAGGAAATACATAGCCCTTATTCCGGTATTAGAGCCAAGCAAAGTCCATGTAGTGCCGCCGTTAGTGCTCTTGTAGAGGTCTCCCTGCACTGTGACGGCAAAGATTTCGTCCGCTTTATTTATTGCCAGATAATTAATTGAATACATAAGGCTGCTGATTTGAGTACAATTGATAAAGCTGTTTGTGCTTTTAATTATTCCATAACGCAGAGTACCTAAATAAATCTCATTCTTACTGCTGATAGCTATCGAGGTAGATTGAACCGATTCGTCCTGCCAGAAGCATTGGGTCCATGAATCTCCGTTATTTGTGCTTTTGTACATTACCGAAAAAGATCCTGCGTAGAGATTGCCGTTGTTATCAATAGCCATAGCCTTGATGTCCGGATCGCCGATTCCAGCGGAACAGCTTGCCCATGTGTCCCCGTAATCATTGCTGCGGTCAATGCCTCCCCATATTGAAGACGATAGAATCAGTCCGCCTTTTCCCTTGACGAATGCCGTAACCCATGAGCCCTGCATCTCGTGTACCTGTTTCCATGACTGGCCTGCATCGGAGCTTTTGTATATCATGCCGCTCATTGAACCGGCAAGGATTTCGTCTTTGCGCGCACCTGTTTTGTCTAAATACAAAGCTGTAACGGTAGTTTCGCTGATTCCGTTATTACTCAGTTCCCATTTGCCTGTAAGGCTGTCGGCCATCATGACTCCGTTTTCGGAAGTAGTAAGGAACTTATCGTCATTTGTAATTAGCAAAGTCCTAATGCCGGTCTGGCTTATCGATTTCCATGTGTCGCCGAAGTCTGTGCTTTTAAATATCCCCCCCCAAAATTTACCGATGTAAAGAGTTCCAATATCAGGACTATATATAAAGCTGATGTTGCCGTTAATTATACCGGCACCAACCTGCTCCCAAGTGTCGCCGTCGTTATTGCTCCTAAACATTGCGTCCGGAGTGTTCAGAAAGATTTTTTCATCCTGATCCAGAATAATATTCTCGATATTACCTTTCATTTTTTGTTCGCCGGGATTCATCAACTCCCAAGTGGCACCGTTATCTTTGCTTCTGTACAAACCGGCTACAGTAGCCAAAAACATCATCCCTTTGCTGTTGAATTTCAGGTCATAAATCATATTACGTACCATGCTTTTAATATAGAAACACCTGATCCAGTTGCCGCCTCCGTTTGTGCTGAGATAAGCACCGCTGTCGGTAAGAGCATAAATATCATCGTTCCTGAAAACTATAGTTCTTGTCTGCTGGTTTTCGAGCCCGCTATTTTTAAGCGACCATGTTTTCATGCTGTCATTACTGACATAAATACAATTCCTGTCATTTACCGATGAGGAAATGCCGTAAACAAGCCCATTGTGGAAATGCAGGTCGATGGGCCTGAATGTCTTGTTTTCAACCGCTTTCCAGGTTTTGCATCTGTCGCTGGATTTATAAACGGTCGATGCAATGGCTATGATATCGTCGCCGAATCCTTTAGTTATTGAGTTAATGCTGCCGCCATAGGGGCCTTCCAGCCTTTCCCAGGTTACCTGGCAGAATGACTCATTTACATTAAAAGCCAAAAATATTAAGCACAAAAAGAGAAAAAACTTTTTCATAAATCCACCTTAATAATATTTTTACAATAAATAACCATTGACATACCATACACTTACGGAATGAATTATTTTCATATTC
>DAINRZ010000439.1:0-3702 GCA_036741575.1 Kapaibacterium sp. (SeqCode) | reverse complement strand
GAAAGCGACGGTTTGAACAGAGGAGTCGTCGTAAATATCGAGAAAACTGTTAATTCCATTCAGAAGGTCATCGAACAGGCCGAGCAGCAGGCAGGCATGAAAGTTGACGATGTGGTGGTGGGTATTGCAGGCGACCATGTGGAATCTTTCCAGACGAAAGGTATTATCGGTATATCGAATCCAAACAAGGAAATAACAAATTTTGACGTAGACAGGGTGCTCGAAGAGAGCAGGAATATTAAAATACCTTCGGAAAGAAGGATACTCCACGTTATGCCACAGGAGTTCATTATCGATGGGCAGGACGGCATTACCGACCCCGTGGGCATGAGCGGGGTAAGGCTCGAAGCCAATGTACACGTTGTCACCGGCCTTGTTACGGCCCTGCAGAATATAGACAGATGTGTCGAAAGAATAGGGCTAAACGTAAGGGACATAGTCCTGGAGCCTTTGGCAAGCAGCTATGCCGTGCTGGATCACGACGAAAAAGAAGTCGGCGTAGCGCTTATCGATATTGGCGGCGGTACCACTGATATTGCCATTTTTGAAGAAAATATCATCAGGTTTACGTCAGTATTCGGTATAGCAGGCAAGCAACTGACAGACGACATCAGGAAGGGCCTCGGGGTTATCGCCTCGCAGGCCGAGCGCGTAAAAAGGGAATACGGCCATGCATATATGGATACTATTCACAAGGACGAAGTATTTATGATTCCGGGTATCGGCGGCAGAAAGCCAATGGAGGTAACCAAGAGTTATCTTTGCCGGATAATTCAACCCAGGCTCGAAGAAATCCTGGAATTTGCATTCTCCGAAATCAAGCGATCGGGCTATGCCGGCAGCCTTGGCGCAGGTGTGGTAATAACCGGCGGCACAGCATTGATCAGGGGAGTCGAGGAGCTTGCAACAGAGATATTCAGCATGCCGGTCAAAATAGGTATGCCAAAAGGCATCAGTTATACCGGCCTTGTGCCCGAAATAACCAGCCCTGTTTACTCAACCGCCGTGGGCCTGGCTCTGTATGGAATAGATTCCAACGAGAATATGAAGAATTATCGTAAAACATATAAATCTGACGGCGAAACGATTAAGCAGCACGATTACCAGGAAGAAAAACCGCAGCAAAGGAAGAAAGAAAAAGAACCGAAGCAAAAAGACAGCGAAGGCAGTTTCCTGAAAAAAGCTAAAGACTTTTTTGACAAATTGTAGTAAATAATGAAAAAATAATAAATTAACTTTTTAACAATGGGGGGTAACCAATGATTGAATTAGAAAATACACCTTCGGAAGGCGCAAAAATCCGTGTCGTCGGGGTAGGCGGCGGCGGCGGCAATGCAATCAACAACATGATTAGCAGGGGCCTGACCGGTGTGGATTTCATTGCATGCAACACCGACAAACAGGCTCTCGACCACAACCTGGCACCTATTAAAATCCAGATTGGCAGAGATGCCACAAGGGGCCTTGGCGCCGGAGCCGATCCCGAAGTAGGCAAAAAAGCCATGGAAGAAAGTGCAGAAGAAATCCGCAAAGCCATCCACGGCTCCGACATGATTTTTATTACAGGCGGCATGGGTGGCGGCACAGGTACCGGAGGTGCGCCGATACTTGCCAAGGTGGCCCAGGAACAGGGATCCCTGGTTGTAGGAATTGTCACCAGGCCTTTTGTGTGGGAAGGCAAGAAAAGGACTACTTCCGCAGAACTGGGTATCGGTTCCCTGAGGGATTTCGTCGATGCGCTTATTGTAATTCCCAACCAAAGGCTGCTCGAAATCATCGATAAAAAGACAAGCTTTGCCGAAGCATTCCAAAAGGTGGACGAAGTATTATACAATGCTACCAAGGGTATTTCCGATATAATTTCCAACCATGGCATCGTTAATGTCGATTTTGCCGATGTCAAGACAATTATGAAGGGAATGGGCGATGCACTTATGGGTATCGGTATCGCTTCGGGAGATAAACGCGCAGCCGAAGCAACCGAAAAAGCCCTTAATTCGCCTCTGCTCGACGGTATATCGATTAAAGGGGCCAAGGGTGTGCTGGTTAATATTACCGGCGGCAGCGACCTGGCAATGCACGAAATAGCCGAAGTCGTTTCCATCGTGGAATCGGCCACAGGCAGCGATGTCAACCTTATACACGGTGTGGTGCACAATCCCGATTTGTCCGACGAACTTATGGTTACCGTAGTTGCCACCGGATTTAATGCCAACAACAGGAACGAAACCGAGAAGCTCAACGGCAACGGCAAACACGAAGCCGGCCAGATTGAACTGCCGTATAAAAACGATGGTTCGAGACATTCATTTGCTACCCCCAAGACAGGCAGAATGGGCAGTGTGGTTGATTACAGCATGGAACTCTCCGACACTATCGTCAGCCCCAAGGGTACCGCTCAGTTGAAGAAGTACGACCTGCCTGCTTATGAACGCAGGCTCGGCAAAGATGCCCTGAGCCATTTGGACAAAGGCCTGAGCAAGATTGAAAAGCTGCGCGAGAGGGTGGAGAATGCAAAAGCTGAAGATAACGCCGAGGATAAATGCAGGCTGATAGACGAAAAGTCGGCTTTCCTGCGCAAGATGATGGACTGAGATTATTCGTATGATTTCAGGCTGCTTCGTTGGTTAAGCCTTAATTAACCGTGGCAGGCAACACAAGATTATTAATAAATACGGATCCAATAAAATGCACGAGGATTATTCCTATATCTCTGCTTGCAGCCTTAATTGCAGGGCATGCCCATCGTACGGAAGGTCGTGTAATGGCTGCCTGTCCAACGACAGGCGGCAAAAAAGGATTTCCAAATGGGCTTGCAGCATAAGGGTTTGCTGCATAGAAGAGCATGGATTAAACAATTGCAGCCAATGCAGCGAACATCAAAGCTGCAGAATAATACACAAGCTTGCCAATTCGCATACCAAAGATAATAGATACTTCTACAGGCACGTAATTCCGGAAAACCTGCGAAAAATCCGGGAATTCGGGCTGAAAGAATATGCCCGGCACCAGGAAGAAATCTGGCGCTGCCCCGAATGCGGCGGTACGGTGGCATTTTATTTTTATTACTGCCTGGACTGCGGCAAAAAGCAGGACCCGGAATCGTTCCCGTCATCGGTTTAATCCCAAATTGCGGTTTTGATTCCCCGAATCTTGCTTCGGGATTGTTCATTAATACTATGCTTTACTCATCGTATTGATTATCTCCTTTACTTTCCTTACCGTCAGGCCAACCTGAGGGGCGATAGTCGCCGGCGGCCTTCTTTCCATATTTTCTTTAATATAACGGTGTACGAGCGGCCTTATGGATTTGACCAAAGGAATATGCAGGGTGACGCCGGGGAACAGCTTGAGCAGCTTCTTTACGGTTTCAATTCCTTCCTCCTCGGCTATGTCCCTTATATCCGGCGGAAGGTCGTCTTTTTTCAGGTATTGCAGGATTTCGTCGCTCATCATTTTTTATCTCCTTAGATAAGTTTGTAAAATTGTTTTATATTATTTGCAATTATATTTTGCATTACTACAAACATTATTTATATTTGTAATAATAATTTTATGAAAATTAATAAATATATTACAAAATAGCAAGTAAAATTTACATAAGGAATATAATTTATCTATGGACTTTTCGGAAAAATTAAAATTCATATTAGATAACTTCTTTGGGGGCAATAAAAGTTCGCTCGCAGAAGCAATGGGGGT